>NZ_JBHIQI010000008.1:0-67995 GCF_042196465.1 Bartonella sp. AD13SXNS | reverse complement strand
CAAGGCTTAAAGATGATGTCACGCTTTATGAAGTGGATTGCCTTCATTGTCTTTATGTTTGTTATCGATTTTGCCCGCCTTATGGACGCACTCGATAATATCTTATCACACCTCAAAAAATGGATAACAAAAAGTTAGAGTTAGAGACTCTTTGGACATCAGGATTTACTACTCCCCCCCCGAAAAGAACTCTTGATTCGTAATAATTAAGAGGTATGTTAAAAATCCTATTCCCTAACTTTTATCCACATACCCCGTACATTAAAAAAGATATATAAAATCAATAAGTCACTTGCAGTATAAAGTTGAATGGTGGGCGTGACAGGGATTGAACCTGTGACCCCTACGATGTCAACGTAGTGCTCTCCCGCTGAGCTACACGCCCATTCACTGATGTTGCATACACCACATAGAATGACAAACGTCAATGCCTAATTTCACTTTCTCTTTTACCAGATATGAATAATTTAGAAAAATATCCTTTTAAGCAGCTATAAGGATCTTTTCAACCTCATTTACGAGTTCACGTAAGTGAAATGGTTTAGAGAGTACTTTTGCATCAGGAGGAGCATCGCTATTTGAATTGAGTGCAACCGCTGCAAAACCTGTAATGAACATTACTCGTAAATCAGGGTCAATTTCAGTAGCGCGTCGTGCGAGTTCGATTCCATCCATCTCTGGCATCACAATGTCAGTAAGGAGAAGGGAAAAAGGTTCTTCTTGTAAACGTTCATATGCGCTAATACCATTATCGAAATCGGCGACTTCGTAGCCTGCACGTTCTAAGGCTTTTACTAGAAAGCGACGCATATCGTTATCATCTTCTGCGAGCAGGATTCGTTTCATGATTATGTTCCAATGGCTCCATTTGTCAGAGTTTTTGCCGCATCAATTATACAATATAGAGTATTTATAAAAAAGGTGCTAAAATGCTCATAATTGAAATGAATGGCAAAATGGTTAATTCTTACATTCTTATTTACAATACAGTATATTCGTTGTGAGTTGGTTAAATTCGAAATGTATGTGATTTTGAAAAAAGAGGACCGATCAAGCTGTTTTAAGATGATTCAATCTGATTTCTTTTTTATCAGAACTCCATTAAAAAACTTATGAAAATCATTAATGTATAGAATACTTATATTAGGAAGTTAGAAAAACATTATGTTAATTTATTGTTTTTAAAAAGTTCTATTACAAAATAGATTTTTTATAGTTGGTTGTATTTTGTAGCTATTTTAAAATAAATATTATAAATATAGTTTGTTTTTAAGATATTTTCATTAAATGGATAAATATTATTATATTTATAAATATAATATAATAAATTACGAGTAATTTAAAAACAATACTTTTATTTATTATTTAATAAACAATGTATAATAAATGTGTTAATATATATTTTATTTTTATAAATTTATACACTATACAAAGCATTTTTATTTGTATAATTAGTTTTTTGTCAATATTTAAAATATTGTTATCTTTAAATTGCTAAAAAAACATCATGATTATATATAAAAAATAAATAATTACATAATATATATCCTTATTATATAATTATTATTATATTAAATTACATTATTATTAAAATACTATTGTTTATACAATGTTATATTGTATACATTAGGTGTTTTTGTTAGAGAATGTACTGAATATTTAGGTCACGGTTTTCCTGTAGAGTCTATAAAACGAATCATATGAGTGGTTAGAAGAGGGCCCCCACTGTATCAAGGAAGTATTTATAGATTAACGTCGCTAGTAAAAAACTGCATTTTGGATGGAGCAAGCGGAAGTCTCATGTTATTTTATAGATACATTATCATGGATAAATGCATCAAATGCAGCCAAAAATTGTTTTTTATAATCTTCGTTAACCATAATTGTATCCAATTCAGCGCCTCTAATGGTAATACTTTCTGTCAGACGTGTGTGTTGGCATAATTGCCGCACTTCAATGTTGTTTGCAATATTATTTCGATTGGCGAGAATAAAGAGTGTTGGGATTTGTAAATGCCCGTGAAGTAAATTTTTCTTCATAGAATTAATCGTATTAAATACTGATGCCATCCATAAGGATGTTGGGGGCTTAATGGAAGAGAACGGCACTTTATGAGTGTGTCTCAATGGCATATTTTTTTGTTTCGTTTTTTTAAATTTTTTTCCATCTTTCGCTGGTATGAAGCCAAGACCTATATCAGAAAGAAATTGTGTTAATTTATGTTGAAAACCATTCGTTTTATTGCCGAATGGAGCAAAAAGGGGAGAAACACAGAGCAATTTATTAAACTGATGATTAATGAGATCTAATCCGCTCAGTGCTATCAATCCACCTATGCCATAGGCGAGCATAGAGTAAGGAGGCGGACAATTAGGATAAACAATATTTTTAAGAAATTTATATAAGTCATTAATATCATTATTTATGTCAAAGTAATGATGTCGGCATTGTTTGCTTATCTTGAAGGATGTTTTTTCTTGATTAAACCAGTCAAATATTGCCGTATGAAAACCGCGTTTAGAAATTTCGTTTATTGGTAAAAAATATTTTTCTAAAGCATTTGCATAGCTTTCGAGAATAACAATTGTTCCCTTAGATTTTTCTACTTCAGGATATGTTATCGCAAAACGAATTTCGCGATCTCTTGCTATTTTTAAGGTACTATAATGAATATTAGGAGGTGTAGACTCCCCGTCTATGCAATAAAAAGGTGTTTCCAATTGACATCCTTTACAGTGTATTTTTGCAATTTAGTGCAACGTGAAATAATGAGAGGACTTTGTATTTATGTAATAAGGAAGACGGATTAAGAAAGGGGCAGGGTGCTTTTTAGATAGTTTTTAACAATTCACGTACAAAAAAGTTGAAATAAGGAAAAATGATTACCAAATAATATAATGTGGTTGCCATGATGGGGCCATGGGTTCACAAGTAAGTTTGCCATTTGGGAACTTTGTGAATCAATTATAAATTATAGTCGCTCTAGAGGAGGGCAATATTATGCGTCAAGTAGACTTTTCACCATTTTATCGTTCCACAGTAGGTTTTGATCATCTTTTTAATTGGTTTGATTCTAGAACCCAACCAGATGAAGTTTCTTCTTATCCCCCTTATAATATTGAACGTTTAACTGAAGATTCTTATAGAATTTCTATGGCTGTTGCTGGTTTTTCTCAAGATGAAATTGATATTGAAACACATTGTAACCAGCTGATCGTTAAAGGAGACAGAAAGCCTGAAAATGATGCTGAAGAACGAGAGTTTCTTTATCGAGGTATTGCTTCGCGTGCTTTTGAACGGCGTTTTCATTTGGCTGATCATGTTAAGGTTATTGGAGCAGAACTTGGAGATGGGCTTCTTCATATTCAGCTTAAAAGGGAAATGCCAGCTGAATTAAAACCAAAAAAGATAACTGTGCAGACGTCACCATCCATTACAAAAAATGATAATAGCGACATTATTGCGTAAAGAAAATTTTAGAAAATATAAGAACCGAATAATTATAAATTTTTCTAAAGACTAAAATAACGCGAGGCAAAAGTCTCGCGTTTCGTGTGTGTTTTTGTAAGAAAGAAAATTATTTTAATAAAAATAGCTCATCTAAAATTTATGATAAAAATATTATCGCACATTATCCTACGTTGAAGAAAAAAATGTAGGTATCCATTGAAATGCATAGTAGTTCGATTATGAAGTCAGCTTATTTTTCATTTTATAGTATTTTAAGAATGGTCGGAGCGGCGGGATTTGAACCCACGACCCCTTGACCCCCAGTCAAGTGCGCTACCAAGCTGCGCTACGCTCCGAGTTCGTGTAAAACGATTAAATGACTGTTTATTTAAAGGCAAGAGAAAAAATAAACAGAATAAAATCTAAAATGTTCTCACATTCAGAACTTTTAAAAGTAAAAAATTTTGCACATCAATATTTTGTTGTTCATTCAAGATAAGGAGCGAATCTATAAAATTCTTTATTATCATTAAAATTATGGCTCTATAATTAATAAATGTATGCATTTAACTCCTTTTGCAGATTGTGAAAAGATAAGATTTGTGATTTTAGGGTTATAGACTGGGGAAGGAGGGAAGCGAGTAGCGCGGAAGATATATTTTCAAAACGTTAGTGGAGAATATATGGCAGTGAAACGTTTTCCTTTGTTTAGAGTTTTTATAGAAGAGGTATTTTGCATTTTATATGGATATAAAATTATAAATTTCAGATATGTGCAATCATAAATTTTATTTTATGGCGATGCATTTTTATCCCAATAAATTTTTCTTCTAAAATATCAGAGAGAATCTTGTAAAGTAAAAGCATTTAAAGTGTCTATTAAGCCAAGAAAAGAGTAAACGATGAGCCGTTTTTCAGTAATAAATTTAACACAAGAAGCCGTGGAGCGTGTTAAAGCGATTATGGATGCAAAAGATGCACGGGGGATTCTTGTTGCTATCAAAAAAGGCGGTTGTGCAGGAATGGAATATACAATTACTCTTGTTAAAGAAGAGGGAATAGATGCAGATGTTGTTGAAGTGAATGGTGCTCGTGTTTTTGTAGCACGCGATGCAGTATTGTTTTTATTAGGAACACAGATGGATTATGAAGTAACAACGCTTCGTTCTGGTTTTGTCTTTAAAAATCCTAATCAAGTTTCAGCATGTGGGTGTGGCGAGTCAGTAGAACTTCGTCCTGCTACCCAAGATCAATATAAAACGAATCGAGCCTCGTGAAATTATCTAAGCTTAGAGAAATTATCATTGAGTAATTCTAAGCAGCTTGTTTTCTTGGTACAATAAACTTAATATTTTGACTGTTCATTTTTAGCTTGCTTCCAAAGTGCTTCCATTTCGTTCAAGGATGCATCAGTGAGTGTTTTAGATTGGGTGGATAGTTTTTCTTCAATATAGGCAAAACGATTTCGGAACTTTGTATTTGTTTTTTTTAATGCTTTTTGTGAATCAATTGCTAAGTGGCGTGCAAGATTAAGAAGAATAAAGTAGAGATCTCCAAACTCTGCTTCTATCTCTGAGTTTTGTTTATTTTTGATGGCTTCTTTGAGCTCTTCCAGTTCTTCTTCTATTTTTTCAAAAACTTTATCACTTTTTTGCCAATCAAAACCTACTTTAGCTGCTGCTTCTTGTAAAGCAAGTGCTTCTTGGTTTGCTGGCTGGATTTGTTTTACTGTTGCGAGTATGCTTGTGGAGGAATTGTTGTTTTTTTCTTTATATAATTTTTTTTGTTCAGCCTGTTCTTTGATTTTTATATATTCCCACTCCTCTTTTATAACCCCCCGTTCTTTTTGCACAGCATTTCCAAAAACATGAGGATGGCGCCGAATCATTTTTTCCGTAATTGCATAAACAACATCTTCAAAAGTAAAACTGCCTTCTTCCTGTGCAATAGTAGCATGATAGACAACTTGTAAAAGAAGATCACCAAGTTCTTCACAGAGATCCCTTCGGTTTTTTTGTTCAATGGCATTGATGACTTCGTAAACTTCTTCGAGCATATAGGGTATGAGAGATTCAAAAGTTTGTTTTTTATGCCATATACAACCACTATCAGGATTGCGTAATGCAGTGATAATTGCGGTGAGATCTTTGATATCTTTTGAGGCTAACATTTGCACTTCCTCTGTAAGCAATAGAGCTTATGTTAGATGTCCCAACGTCTATGTAACCACATCCATTGTCCAGGATATTCACGGACCCAAGTTTCAACAATATCATTTAATTTTTGCGTAGAAGCCGCTATATCGATATCATTTTTTTCATCACGTGGAAGTTCTACATGTTCATATAATTCTAAACGATGACGTCCTCCAGGTAGACGAATACAACGTGCTGGATAAATATCACAGTTATATTGTCGAGCAAGCTTTATAATTAAGGGATTTGTTTTAAGTTGTCTGTTAAAAAATGTTCCCACGATACCGCGGCGAAATTTTTGATCAACGAGCATACCAACATTTTTACCTTCTGCTAATTTAGCTGCTAATGCCCACGCTGCACCGGCTTTAGAGGGAACAAGATGTCCCATAGAAGTTTGTCGTGCTTTAAGAACGCGTTTGGCAATATAAGGGTTGTTGGGTGGTCTAAATAACACTGTAATATTCAAATCAAAACTTTGTGCGCAAATAGGGAGAAGTTCAAAATTTCCAGTATGCGCTGTGAAAAAAATATGTGGTTTTTTTTCCTTTTTTAATCGTTCAAAGATTTCAACTCCTTTAACCTCAATGAAACCTGGCTCATCCGCATGAGGATCAAAATCAAAAATTTTATCAAGAAAAATATATTCAGCGAGGAAACGTCCTATATTTTCCCACATTTCTATTGCAATCGCACGGAGTTCTTGCTCTGTTTTTTCTGGATATGCACTCCTAAGGTTTGCAAGTGTGATTTGATGACGATGGATAAGGGGACCAATTTTTTTTGCTAACCAAGCAAAAAAAGAAATTCCCATGTTGGCTGGAAAACATTTTAGAATAAATAAAGAACCAAAGAGTAGATATGCCCATAACAAGTAGGATATTTTTTTAGCTATAATTTTAATACGATATATGAATTTTTTAAGAAAAGTTTTCATCATGATTTAATCGATTTTAAGAATAATTTTACCAAAAACATCACGACTTTCCATTCGTTTTAAAGCTGTATCAATTTCATCAAGCCCAACAATTGTATCAATGACAGGATGTGCGACCTTTTGTGCCATTTTTTGCATGGCATTTTTCATATTTTCCAGACGGCAGCCAAATGAACCAAATATCTTAAGTTGTTGCTGGAATAATTGCATGAGATTGAGTGGTGCTGAAACACCAGAGGTAGAACCGCAAGTCACTAAACGTGCTCCTTTTTTCATACACAACAGAGAACCATTCCATGTATCGACACCAACATGCTCAAAAACAACGTCAACACCTTTTTTTTGAGTTAATTTACGTACTACACCTTCAAAACGATCTTTACGATAATTAATCACATGATCTGCTCCAAGAGCTTGTGCTTTTGCAATTTTTTCATCTGAACCTACAGTGGTGATAACTGTACATCCCCTATGCTTTGCAAGTTGAATAGCTGCAGAGCCAATACCGGAACCACCTGCTTGTATCAGGATTGTTTCTCCTTCTTGTAGTTTTGCGTTATCGAAAAGCATATGTTCTACAGTACCAAAAGTAATTGGAGCAACAGCTGCTTGCAATTCATTACATTGGGGTGGGGCTGGAACCAATAAACGTGCTGGCAGATTAACAAGCTCACAAGCAAATCCATCAAGATGAAAACCGTAGACTCCCTTTACATGACTGCAAAGATTATCTCGTCCTTCATGACAAGCTTGGCATACTCCGCAGGTTTGTGCACCATAAATTGAGACTATCTGTCCAAGTTGGAGATGTTCAACGCCATCTCCTATTTGTACAACCTCACCAGAGGCTTCTGCACCAATGATGAGGGGCATTTTTCTTTTCGCAAAGGCCATGCCACGCCATCCCCATACATCAATATGATTAAGGGCAACTGCTTTTATCCGCACAGTTACTTCACCTAGACTAGGTGAAGATGGCGAGGGAATATTGGTGATTTCAAGTCGACGTTCATTAAAGAGTTGCAGTGCACGCATTATCAGCCCCCTTAAAAGACGTTATTAGGTTAGCGTTACAAAATTTTTATTATATAAAGGATTATCCTTTATAGGCTGTGATAACAAGACTCGTATTTTGACCACCAAATCCAAAAGAGTTTGACAAAACCGCATTAACACAGGCTTTACGGCTATGATGAGGAACAACATCTAAAGGGATGGCAGGGTCAGGATTATCGTAATTTATTGTCGGTGGAAGTACCCCTGATTGAATGGTTAAAAGAGAAAAAACGGCTTCTATTGCACCAGCAGCAGTTAATGTATGCCCAATCATTGATTTATTAGAAGAGACTGGAATATGCTCTAACAGATCACCAAAGACAGTTGATAATGCAAGATATTCCATTTTTTCATTTTCAGGTGTTGAGGTTCCATGTGCATTAATATAGTCAATTTCATTGATGGTTATTTGTGCATCGTCTAAGGCTTTACGAACGGATTCAATTGCTGGTGATGCATCAGGTTTTGAACGTGTACGGTGAAAATCATCGGCTGTTTCTCCACAGCCAGCTAAAATTCCTAAAACTGTAGCATTACGGTTTAATGCGCTTTGAAGAGATTCAAGAACAAGAGCGCCTGAGCCTTCTGCCATAACAAATCCATCTCGATCACGGCTAAAGGGTTTTGCGGCTTTTTCTGGAGGCTCATTTTGAGTTGAAAGAGCAGATAGTAATGAAAAGCGGATAAGAGATTCTGCTGAAACTGATCCATCTGTCGCAATTGTGAGAGCACGATTTGTTTCTCCCCGTCGAATAGATTCAACACCTAATTGAATTGCTGTTGCACCAGATGCACAAGCAGTGGAAAGTGTAACAGGAAGCCCTTTTGTGCCAAATGTTTTTTGAAGTTTTTCTGCAATTGCACCAAATTGTGTGGTTTCAAAAAGCGCCTCATGGAGTTTATGTTTACAGACTTTAAGAAGATCTGCATAAGAAGGCTCATTATTAAATTTTTCCTCTTGATCAAGACTAAAACGTGCTTTCCATTCAAGTTCAACAGGAGGAGCAGCTAGAAAGAGTGGTCCATTAAAATTTGTTTTATCAACAGCAGCTTGTTCTAACGCTTCTTCAGCAGCAAGATGTGCAAGTTTTTCAGAAAGAGCTGAAGCACCAAACGTACTTTCTTTGAGAAAATCAATCGTTCCAGCAATATATGTGTTTAATCCCTCAATGGGAAAACGTGTTATTTTGTGGATTCCGCTTACACCGTTTGTTAATTTTTGCCAATTTTCATGTTTTCCTCGTCCTAGTGATGTGACAACGCCTACACCAGTTATTGCTACAAGTGGACGTCCAAAATGATCATGATATTTCACGATAGAAATTCCCCTTCAAACAGCTGTAAGACGCACGATACCTTCAGCTCTTTTTATACCAATAGTTGTAACAAATATTTCACGTACTTCTTTAGGAAAAGGTTTTTCATGAGGACTTAACGCTGGAAAACAGTGTTTTTTTTCAATTGCAAGTGCTGCCAGAGCAAGCGCTAGAGGAAATTGTGCTTCCCGCATATAACCAAATAATGTTGTAATACCGCGATAAGATAGATCAGCATCGTCAAGAGCATATTGTTCTGCTTTTGTTGCTTCGTGAGCACCTGAGGCTGCTGAAATGACTAAGGCAGATTTAGCGCCCGCAGTTTTCAACATTGTTGCAATTGACTCTCTCAGTGAAGTTTTGGTTCTATCTGTTTGGTCTGTAACAATTTGACTAATTTCAGCATAAGCACGCGCGTTACGTTTTTTTGCATGTTCCCCACTTTCAAGAACTAGAAAGATACCACCAGAACCGGTTATAATACCGCCGCCAGGGTGAATTTCACGATTCCACACTGGGCTCCACCCATTATGGGTTAAAAGACCACCAAGCTCATGCGCTAATAACATATCATAACTTTGTGCATTATAGGAACTTCCTACAAGAGCATGGGTGCTTTGTCCTGATTTAATACGGGCTACAGCAATTTGAAGTGCAGAAAGCCCACTGCCTTCTTCTCCCATAAATGTGCGAGAAGATCCAGTGACTTTATGAACGATTGAAATGTTTCCTGCCAGAAGGTTTGAAAGTTGTGCCAAAAATAATGTTGGACGAAGTTCGGTTGAAAGAGCAACATTTAACATAGAGGCATGATCGGTGATTGCACGCGCTTTAGAAAGAATTTGTGTATCAACAGTAATATCACGCTCTCCTCCACTTGCTGCTACGATCATATCCATTGTCGAAGTGAATTGCTCATTATTTTTCATACCGGCATCATCAAGAGCAAGACCAGCCGCATAAGTACCAAGACGTTGCCATGTTCCCATTTGCCGTTGATCGCTTTTTTTAGGAATCTGTGAACCCCAATCAATTTCGGGTGCTTTATGAACCGTGTAGGGCGAAAAAGTTGTACAATCTAGATTTGGTGTACGGGCTTGAGCATTTAAGAGATTCCAATGTTGATCAGTTCCTTCTCCCAGAGAGCTTATGAGGCCGATACCAGTGATGAATACAGATTGATCATGCATAGTGAAAAAAATTACTCCGCCTGTTTTAAGGCAACAAGATCATCAATTTTTGCACAAAGATTTTTAAGAACAAAGTACTCTTCCGTTGCAACTGTGCCTTCATTGACTTCTTGCGTCCATTGTTCTAGTGGAACCTTTATTCCGAAAGCTTTATCAATAGCGAAAACAATATCAAGAAAATCAAGACTATCAATTCCCAAATCGTCAATTGTATGACTTTCAGGCGTAATTGTATTGCGATCAATTTCACTGATTTCTGCAATAATATCAGCAACTTTATCAAACGTGGAAGGCAATGTACGGATTCCTTATTATAGAGTTAGTAAATTCAAAATATATTTAATACTATTCTTCTAGCCTTTTTTCTCTTTAAAAAAAAGACTTAATCCAGAATATAGCTGTCTTTTCTATAGAGAAAAGAGGTTTACAGTATATGAAATACTATACCTCAATATTTAAAAAACTTTGAAATTTTATTACACATTTATTTTACGAGACTATTTTTTCTATTTGCCGCAAGGACGGCAAGGGCTGTTATATTAACAACTCCCCGTGAAGTTACCGAAGGTGTTAAAATATGGGCGGGACGTGCAGCCCCGATCAAGATAGGACCAACATGAAGTGCATTTGTAAGGCTTCTAACAGTGTTGAGCGTGATATTGGCTGAATCAAGTGTTGGAAAGATAAGCAGATTGGCTTCACTTTTAAGACGAGAATCAGGAAAAACACGATCACGAAAAACTTTAGAAAGGGCAGCATCACCGTGCATTTCACCATCTGCTTCTAAATCAGGGTGTAATTGAGCAAGAATTTCTGTTGCACGTCGCATTTTACGCGCACTTTCTGTGTTTTTAGACCCAAAGTTTGAGTGTGATAATAAGGCTGCTTTTGGTGTTATTCCAAATGCTTCAACTTCTTTAGCGGCCAATACAGTCATTTCAGCGATTTCTTCTGCAGAAGGATTTTCATTGACGTAAGTATCTGTGAGAAAAAGAGTACGCTGTTGAGAGATAAGTAAACTCATAGCAGAAAAACGGCGAACATTAGGATCAAGTCCGATAATTTGTTCAATCAATTCAAGTTGACGTTCAAAACGTCCCTCTAAGCCGCAAATCATTGCATCTGCTTCTTCTCGCATAACGGCGAGGGCAGCAATAGCCGTTGTTGATGTTCTTACTATTGTTTTTGCCATTTCAGGCGTAACGCCACGTCTTCCTGTATAATGAAAAAATAAATTAACATAATCACGAAAACGTGGGTCATCTTCAGGGTTTGTTAATTCAAAATCTATACCAGGACGAATTCTTAAACCAAAGCGTTTTAATCTAGCTTCTACGACATGTGGACGTCCGATAAGGAGCGGTGTTGCTGTTTGTTCTTCAATGACAACTTGTGCTGCTCGAAGGACGCGTTCATCTTCACCATTCGCATAAATGACGCGTTTACGTTTTGCTGTTTTTGCTGCTGCAAAAACAGGTTTCATCGTTAAACCAGAAAGAAAGACAAATCGATTGAGGATATCATAGTAGGCTTCCATATCTTCAATGGGACGAATAGCGACACCTGTTGCCATTGCTGCTTTAGCAACAGCGGGAGCAATACGCAGTATTAAACGTGGATCAAAAGGAGAGGGAATCAAATAGTCTGGACCAAAACTGGGAGGTTCTTTTGAGTATGCACGTGCTACAACATCTGAAGTTTCTTCACGTGCAAGAGCAGCAATCGCATGAACAGCAGCCATTTTCATTTCTTCATTAATTGCCGTAGCACCTACGTCTAATGCACCACGGAAGATATAGGGAAAACAAAGTACATTATTAACTTGATTGGGATAATCAGAGCGCCCTGTGCAGATCATTGCATCTGGTCGTATAGACTGTGCTTCTTCAGGCATAATTTCTGGTACTGGATTAGCCAGCGCTAAAATTAATGGGTTTGGAGCCATTCTTTTAAGATGTTCAGGCTTTAAAACACCACCCGCAGATAAACCTAGAAAAATATCTGCATTATCAATAATATCAGATAGAGTTCGTGCATCAGTTTTTTGTGCATAATTAATTTTCCAACGATCCATAAGGGTCTTGCGACCTTCATAAACAACGCCTTCCAAGTCACTAAGCCAAATATTTTCAACTTTTGCTCCAAGACGGACCAAAAGATTAATACAAGCGAGGGCAGCAGCACCGGCGCCTGAGGTAACTATTTTTGCATTTTCAATCTTTTTTTCTGAGAGATTTAAGGCATTTAATACAGCAGCAGAAACAATAATGGCAGTTCCATGTTGGTCATCATGAAAAACTGGAATATTCATCTTAGCACGCAGCTTTTCTTCGATTTCAAAACATTCAGGAGCCTTAATGTCTTCAAGATTAATACCACCAAATGTAGGTTCTAAGGTTGATACCGTTTGTACCATTTGTTCTACATTGGATGCATCAATTTCAATATCAAAAACATCAATATTCGCAAATTTTTTGAATAAAACAGCTTTGCCTTCCATAACTGGTTTTGAAGCAAGTGGGCCAATATTTCCTAAACCAAGAACAGCAGTTCCATTTGATATAACGGCAACTAAATTAGAACGGGAGGTATATAGAGCAGCAAGATTAGGATCTTCATGAATTGCAAGACATGGTGCTGCAACACCTGGAGAATAAGCAAGAGCTAAATCACGTTGATTATCAAGAGGTTTTGTTGCTTGTATTTCCAATTTTCCAGGTTTAGGGTATTGGTGATAAAAAAGCGCGGCACTGTCAAGTTCAGCTTTTGGTGACCTTAAATCACTATTTCGTTCTCTAGACATTTTTATGATATCCAAGTTAGTGTGTATTTATATGAGTGTTCTATCTACGATAAGGTTTTGTCCACTAATAGATCCTCATTTCTCTGAATATCAAAATGCGTGAGCATGAGCAAATTCTTCTGGATCATAAAACCAGTTTGGTGATTCTTTTTGTTTGTGCGCATGAATAATTTCATGGTTAGCCGCACGTTTGTTTTTCTTTCCTTAATAAAATTCGTAAAAATTGATTAGTTTACAAAAAATAAAATATTTCCTAACGGCTATATTACCAAGTCATTATTTTTTTTGCAATGCTTAGAAAATAAGGAAAGAACAGAAGAGATTTCCTTATTCATTTCATTCGTTTTTTATAAAATATATATTTTATTTAAAGTTCTATACGGAGGTAGAAAAAAAATAAACAATAATTTGACAGTTATAAATTGTTTATTCAGCTATTTTAAAGGAGTTTGGAACATTGAGAATGACAAATATGTTGTTTTAAGCAATGAATATGTCACTGAAACAGCTGTAATTGCGTACTCTATACATATAAAGTCCATTTCATTAACGCTTTGCTTTATAATTTATAATGAATCATCTCGTATATTGAATGGGAAATTTGAATACAATAAGATACATTCATTTCAAATTCACCTAATATAATAAAAATATTTACTTAGATATTTCAAGTGCACTTAATATGTGGATAAAAACATGTAAGAAAGGAATAGAAATCTTTCTTATGAGCTATTTTAATAATAACGCATGAAAAAATATTAAAGGCTCAAATAAAATAATTTTATTAAATCTTTGTGTTTTTATGAAACTATGAAAAATAAAAGGATTAAGAGAAGGATAAGGGCGTAGGAAATATGCTTTATCATTCTTATAATGATATATTATTTGATAAGTCATTATGCTTTTTTAGAGTTATCGCTTAGGATATCAAAGAAAATCCCATACCCGTTATCTCAGACTTTGAAGTACAAAGCTACTGTTGAAAGCGACGTACTCTATGATGAGCGATTAAGACAATTGGAAAGAAAAGTGGAAAAAATACCTTTTTCCACTTTTCTTGTTTATTTATTGGATGCGGCCACTTGCATGAGCAAGCATAGTATAAACTTTCCCGGTATCTGATATCAGGTATTTGCGAACTGAGTTAGAAGAACCAGAATTGCGCGATACATCACGTAAGAGCTTTTCAAAATCTGTAACATATTGATTCACTGAATGTTTAAACTCAAGATCGCTCATATATTTTCTTTTAATCATTTCAAATATCGTTTTCCCATTCAAGGTATAAAGGCGTTCAGTTACGATGTTTTTTTGTCCACGTTGATAATGATCCCATAGCTCAACAATGGCATTGTGATTAATCGCTTGCACTATACCAGATGCTAATGAGTTAAGAGAGCTATTTGCAGGACGTGGTTTTGTTTGCACTGACGTTAAAACAGCCTCACTAGGCGTTTCATCATAGAAAGTCTCTTCACGTGAAGCTCTTTCTAAGAGATTTGAGACCCATTTATTTGGTCTTTTTTTGCTTTGATCTTGTTGCAAAACAGGTTTAGGTGGTACGATCTTTTTAATGAACTCAGGAGCACTATCATTTCTCTTATTAAGCATTGGTGATGTAGGTAATGCCGATATTAACTGTTCTTTTGCACCCTTTTGATCATTTTGTATAACACTGACCAAATCTTTTAATGCTGTAATTTGCTCATTCAAAGCAGTGCGAATGGTTTGCGTTGTTTCTTTTGTCTTTTCTGGAAGTTTTTTAACATTTTCATTGATATCATTATTAATCTTTGAAAGCTCTAAACGAACTTCATCAGCGGAGCGACGTATATCCTCTGCTGCTTCTGAAAAACGCGTTGATGCTTCACTAACAAGCCTATTAAGTGATTGTTGGAATGAATTTGTGGAGTTACGCGCATTCTTATCAGAGCGTTCAAGTGCTAAGTTGAAGATTTTTTCATAATGCTCAATCATTTGATTAATTTCATGAGATTTTGAAACAAGAGCATCGCTTAATACAGAAAGCGTATTATGTTTTTCTTCAAGTGTTGCACTAAGTGAATTTTCAGACTGTTCAAGAACATGAATAGTTTGGGAAAGTGTCTTTGCATGTTCACCAAAACTGCTCGTTATATGATTAATTTGTTCAAAGGTGTTCTTTGAAAGTCCTTGCAGAATTTCAACATTATTATTAAGAGCGTGATTTGAGGCTGATAAACGCTCTGCTACTTGGTTAGTGTTGCGGAAAAAGTTATTCGTCGTCTCATTAAGCTGACCATCAATATTTTGAACTGCTGATAATAAAACATTGCTATTTTCGTGGAAGTTGTAAATTGATTGGTTTAACTGTTTTAAGACGGATGAAACATTATCAATAAGCTCTTCCTTCATAGCCGTTACTGTTTGAAGTGTTTCAGAATTAGCTTTGCTCAAGCTATTCACTAAAGATTCATTATGTGCATAAATTCTTTGTTCAGCATCTTGTGTGGAGAGAGAGAGTTGTTCACCGATGTGCTGTGTTAAAGAATCAATCGATTCTGTCGTACTTTGCGCTGCTTGATTTAAGTGATTTGTTAGCTCTGTTATTTTTCCAACATGTTCTGAAATTTGTGTGGCTGTTTGATTTCTTGCATCTTCCAGACGGCTCGTTACATCAGAGAGCTGATGTCCTAAATTATTTTTAAGATTTTGCATAGAGTGATGAAGAACATCACAGCGTTCATTAAGGACTTGCTCTATTGCTGTTGTTGATGTGTGAATAGTTTCATTCAATAATGCTTGTGCATTATGACTGGCTGTTGTGAAAGCTTCGACAGTATGTGCTGTTTGTTCAGACAAAACGGACAGAACTTTTTCACTGGTATCATAAACTGTTTTTTTAACATTTGATACAATGCGATTTCCTGATTCTGAAAGAATATTTTCTGCTTGTGCAGTAACATTTGTAACAGAAGAAAGAATTTGTTCACTCGTAGAAGAAAGAATGTCAGAGGCCTTTATAATCTGATTGTGCAAGTTATCTGTGACTGTATTAACAGAATCTTCTAAGGTGACACGCATATTGTCAACACTGCTTTCCAGCGCTTGTTGAATTATCTGACTTTGCTCATTATTAAGCATGAGAGATGTTTTTAAGGTATCAGAACGTTCCTCAATAACAGATGTTTGTGCATCAATAGCTTCACATACTTGGCTAAATTTTTCAGATAATGTTTCTTCTAGCGTTGTTGTACGTTCAAAAATTTTGTGTGCACGAACTTCTAGACTTGTATCAAATGATTCCATACGTGTTTCAAGAGTTTCAAAGAAAACACCACTCGATTGAGAGAGAGTATTCTTTAAAGTTTCGGCCTGACTTTCAAGATTTTTGATATGATCTTGAACCGTTTCAGTAATATTTTTATTGTTGGCAACAATTGCGCTCTCAACTAAATCTATCTGTTGTTTCAATGCAACATCAACACGTATATCACTTTTTGCAATGAGATTATGGATTGTTTCCATGCGTTGCTCGAGTGTGCGTGCTTGATCGGCAAGAACTTCATTGAGAGAAAAACTATTAATCGCTAAAGAGTCACGTAGAGCATCAGCACGGATATCAATATTTCTCGCTTGTGCTTCTAAAGCATCTTGAGTTGTATTGCAGCTTTGTACAATGACATCTTGTAGTTTTTCAGTGCATTGAATGATATTCGTAATATGATTTTCAGCTTGCTTATCAACGACTTGAACATTGTCAGCCAAAACTTTTTCAATCTGAGAAGTATTTTGAGCTAAGACATCAATCTGATTTTTTAATGTATCAGCAATTTTACTCTTCTCGTTATCAAGCATGTCTGCCATGAGAGCTCGTTGATCAGAAAGTTGTACTTTAAAATCTTGTGAACGTTCTTGTATGATATCAACAATGGCCTTGTCGACATGTTGAATTTCTTCTCTTAGACTTTCTTTACTCTTATCAATTGCAGAAAGAATAACTTCACGTCCATTCGTAAACGCATGGGTAATGTCTGCTGTTCTTTCTTGTAGGTTTTCATTTATTTTCAAGACATGAGCTTCCAAGAAGTTACCAAGCTTTTCAGCATTATCCTCTAAAGCCTGACTGCGTTCTATAAAGGAATCAATGATGGAATCACTGTGTTCTTTAAGAGAAAGATCAACGGTTGCTAAACGTTGTTCAAAGGCTCCAATTGCTTGCGAGGTTACGTTATCAAATTTAGAAGAGAGTTTATGTGCTTGGTCGTCGAGCTTTAAGATCTTCTCATCAAAATTCTGTAGAGATTGATTATTACGATCAATAATCGCTTTATCCAGTATTTTAAATTTCTCATCGATAGTGTGTAAAGTTTGATCTGTTACTGCTTGTATATCTGTTGCAATTTTAGTAACATGCGCTTCCGCTTTTGCAGCTGTTTCATTAAAGGTTTTTTCTATTTGTTTTTCATTATGATCAAATCGTTCTGCAAAACCATCGAAGTTTTTTCCTAATTCATGAAAAAAATCTGTGTTTTTCTGCTGAATTTGTGTTGCTGTTTCGTTAAATTTTTTAACAAGCTGATTTGTTACGCCATCACCAGCATAGGAAAGTTTTTCAACAAGATCTTCGCCTTGTTTTTGTAAAGTTTGAGAAAGAGTTTGCGCAAGCTTTTCGACATTTGTGACAATTTTAGAAGTAACCAAGCCAAATTCATCGCTCAGTTGTTCTTGAGTTCCTTTAATTGTTGATTGTACACGATCTGCGTGATTTAAAATGGCTATGCGTTCATTACTCAACTCTTTGATTAATGTATGAATGCGTGATTCATTCTCAGCATAGGCTTGTTCTAGGTTATGAACTTCACCTTGTATGATTGCCTCAAGCTCAACAGCACGTCCGAGGGTACGTTCAATACCTTCATTCATTGCAGCTACTTCTTCACGAATGGTTTGCCCTATAGCAATAGCTTGTTTTTCAGATAGATGCTGTGGTTCACTAAAGCGTTGTGCAGCATTTGTCATAAGAAGAGCAATATTATGCAATTCATTCGAACGTTTTATTAATTGAGCAACGCCCCAAGATATAAGGATAGGAATTGCTGTTCCGGCTGCCACAGCGAGTCCTGTTGGAGATGTAACAAAAGTGCTGATATTGGATAAGGAGCTAAGTCCGGCAGGGGCGAGTTTATGCGCAATAAAAGCGCCTCCCGTTGTCCATAAAGCACTAAGTGCTGTTGTATACCAGTAGATTCGAGAGGAAGAACGCTGCTTTAATAACCCAAAATTTATAGGGGTTGTTATATCATCATTTGCAGGAAGAAGTTTTGTAGACAACAATGTATTGTGAACAGTTCCACCTGAAATATCAGGTGAAGGTTTGGGAGCAAAAAGCTGTTCAACAACGGATTTATCAATAACAGCGTCATCATGAATATTAGAGGCAAAAGTTGAAGTACCATTTTCAGCAAAAAATTCTTCTTCTGCCATTGCAATTTTCTGAATCAACTCATCGACATTAACAACATTTTCAGAATTATTGGATGATATCGTTTCAAGTCCTGTGTTATCGAAATCAAAGTTCATAGCTTTTGTGAGGGCTTCTTCAACTTCAACTTCAAATGTTTGCAATTTGGTTCTGCGTGCCATACTCGCCTCGTACTCTTACAGACGGAAAAGGGATACGTCCTCTCCCACATAATTTCCGCATACTAGCTGTTAATTATTTAGAAAGGAATATGCTTAAGGAAAAATTTTAAAAACTTATCAAGATAAAGTTAACGCAGTTTCTTGTATCCTGATTAGAAGTTTTATAAAATATAATAAAAACAATTTATTACTTGATTCTAATAAAAACAAAAATACTGTTTACAACTTGTGTTTATAAAAAGCTTTATAAACATATTCTCTTTGAGATAAGGACAATTTAATGGCAATTATATACATTGTTAAAAAATAGTGAGGTGCGAATGCCTCTCTTTAATATCAATGATCGTTAATCAATGTTGTTGTCCCCGCTTACTTTTATTGATTCTAAACGAAGGGGTTTCATCATCACGTATATAATCTGTCATAGCTGAGGATGTATAAAAATTTGCCTTTTAATTATAAGCTCATAAAAAATGAACGTAGAAAATTTTTGAATTTAATGATAGATTTTTATAAGCTGTATTTTATTATTGCCTTAAAAAGCCGTTTTTTCTCTAATTTCAGTTGTTTGTTATTAAATTTTGAAGCTTCTACGTTGACAATTGGATATTTTTCAGTCGATATGCGTGCACAAATATTTTATGCAATCGAGATGAAGGTGTAAGAATAATGGCAGAGCGATCACAACACCTACAAGATGTGTTTTTAAATACGGTGCGTAAGCAAAAAATTTCCCTTACAATTTTTCTTGTTAATGGCGTTAAACTCACGGGTATTGTAACTTCATTTGATAATTTTTGTGTTCTTTTGCGCCGAGATGGACATGCGCAATTGGTTTATAAGCATGCTATTTCTACGATTATGCCTGGACAGCCTGTACAGATGTTTGAAGGTGAAAGTCCTGAGTAAGCACGTCATTTTAAGATAGACCTCTTATCCCATTTTAAAAGTACTTAGATTGCTATGATAAATGAAAATGAGAGATTAGGAGGCGTATTTTCGCAGATTATAAAACAGGTGCGCGCACTTGTTTTGATACCGATTTTTCAAGAGAATAATAGAACTGAAAGCTCTTTGAGAGAGTGTTCTATATCTTCCTGTGTTCAAGAAGCATTGGGGTTAGCGCGTGCTATAAGGTTAGAAGTCGTTAATTATGAAACAATTAATATTGCAACGATTCGTCCTGCCACTCTCTTTGGAAAAGGTAAGGTAGAAGCGTTAGCTCATTATATAAATGAAGATTCTATTGAGCTTGTGATTATAAATCATTTTTTAACGCCTGTACAGCAGCGTAATTTAGAAAAGTTATGGAATTGCAAAGTTATCGATAGAACAGCTTTGATTCTTGAAATTTTTGGTGATCGTGCACGAACAAAAGAAGGAGTTTTGCAAGTAGAATTGGCGCATTTGTCTTATCAAAAAGGGCGGCTTGTACGTAGTTGGACGCACTTGGAAAGGCAACGGGGAGGGCGTGGCTTCCTAGGGGGACCTGGTGAAACGCAAATTGAAGCAGATAGACGCCTTTTACAAGAAAAAATTGTTCGTATTCGCCGCGAATTGGAAACGGTTATTAAAACACGTGCACTTCATAGAGCAAAAAGAAAAAAAACATCTTATCCTGTTGTGGCATTGGTAGGATATACGAATACAGGAAAGTCAACGCTCTTTAACCGTTTAAGCGGTGCAAATGTTTTAGCAAAGAATATGTTATTTGCAACGCTTGATCCGACTTTGCGCAAAGTTGTTCTTCCCCATGGAAAAACTATTCTTTTGTCTGATACTGTAGGTTTTATCTCTAACTTGCCAACGAATTTAATTGCGGCTTTTAGAGCAACCCTTGAAGAAGTGATTGAAGCGGATCTCATTCTTCATGTAAGAGATATGTCAGACCTTGATCATCGAGCACATGCCCAAGATGTCTTAGAAGTACTTTCAAGCCTTGATATCGATATTGATGACACGGCGCATATCATAGAAGTTTGGAATAAGATTGATATGTTGGATGAACAGGCATTGAATGTTTTACAAACAAGTGCCAAGACACGATTAGATCCCGCTCTCATGGTATCAGCTCTTAAAGGGGATGGCCTAGACCAATTATTAAGAACCATTGAAAAGCGAATTTTTGGAGAGGTGCAAAGCATTGAATATCTTCTAAAACCTCATGAAATGTCGCTTATTGATTGGTTTTATGAAAACTCTGCGGAAATCACGCAAGAATGCCATGATGATGGGTCTGTTACCATTAGAGCGGTTGTTACTTCTGAAGCAAAAAAACAACTAGAGAATCTTAAAAAAAATTGAATTAATTCCTTTAAAGCTATTGTTGAGCATTTGTGCTTAAATTTTATGTTTTTCTCATCTCAAAATAATATGACAGCAAGTTAAGAGGATAGTTACTACTTTCTCTTAATAAAACAATATGAAGAAGTATTTTGCTGGTTAAAATAAAGATGAGTCTTAAATGTAATAAAAGACTGTTTGTATATACAGTATGGAGAAACATTTTAATTGTTTTGCTATTACAAATACTGTGTGTGTCTTTGATTTTGTTGTATTATTTTGTTCAGCCCCGTGGTTACCAAGCAACTTTAATATTTTCATTATCTGATTCTGTAGGAAAGCCATTATCAATTGAAAAGCAAGACAATGTTATCACCTTTTTGTTTTCACAGCCTATAATTTCAAATGATTCGCCTTTTTCTTTAAGGGTTTCTTATAAGAAAAAAAATCAGGAAAATATCCGTTTATCGCGTCATGGTGAACTTATTAACCTTACTTTTGAAGCCGAGACACAGGAAGCAGCACAACGTGGGTTGGAAACTTGGTTTTCCACATTTTCACAAGCAGTCATAAAACAGAAACAATTCTTGTTAAATGATAAATCTGAAGACAAACAATATGATAACACTGCGATTATTAATATCGTGCAGGGATTTCGGACCTCTGTTGATTCTTTTATTCAGCATAGTGTCAAACAAACAGAGCTTCATGATCTTTCTATGCAATTAACAGAAGCAACTTTAAAGCGTATTTATTTAACAAGTTTGAATTCAACAATTAACATGATGCGTGAAAGTGGACAGTCTTTACTATCTTTATCTTTTATTGCAGGCAATTCAGCAATTGTTTCTCTGGAATCTAAACGTGATCTCTTGGAAACGCAAAGAGCACATATGGCTGCGCAATTGGGGTGGACACATCCTCAAATTAAGGCAATGACTGCGGAGTTAGAAGCGGTTTCTCATCAATTAAACAATAAAATTTTACAGATCGTTGATCAAGTTCATTCAGATGTAATTATTGCAACGGAGTTGGAAAAACAGCTCCAAAAAAGGGTGAGTTTTTTTGTAAAAGATCAATCCCAATCTTTGAATAAAATATTTAACGAGTTTGAAAATAAAATAAAAGCAGCGGTCGATGCACAAAATAAAGTGATGAGCAAATCTGCTCAAAGAGAAAAAGTTATTGGTTCATATTGGGGATTGAGTGATAACCCTCTTCTCTTACAAAATACAAATATCCACGTGGTTATGCCAACAACATTAGCACCCATTTCTTTTATGGCTCTTTATGGAAAAAATGTTCTTGTGGGTGCATTGGCCAGCTTCCTTACTCTTTTGCTAGGAATAGTGTTATTTTATCCGTTCTTTAAAAGCAAAAAAGACCAACTCTCAGAAGAGGATGTGAGATTAAAAGAAAATACTCTCAAGAAGAATGAGAGTCTTTTAGTCTCTCAAGAAATAAAAAATCTTGAAGCTTTTATTACGATAGAGGGATTATCTGATGTTTTGAAATGGCATGCTTCAACAGTTATTTCAATCATTGGACCAGAAGCTGCACGGACAGCGGCAAAGCTTTCACTTCATCTCACAAAAGAGAACAAAACAATTTTGTTGGTCGATATCTCTGGTCAACAAATAGAGAAAGTCATTGGTCCACATCGTGGGCTGAGTGATGTTTTAACGGGCCATGCTCAGATGCATGATGTTATTTACCGTGATTACGATACGGGCGTTGATATTCTTCCTCAGGGATTAACAAGTGCTGTTTCTGCACAAGATTTTTCAAATGATATTTCTCATATATTACAAGAATTTAAAAAAGAGTACGATTTTATCATTTTAGAGATGGCAAGCAAACCAAAATATGGTTTTGAACAATTTGCAGAGCTAACAGACTATTATATTTGTAATACTGTTCTTAATGAACAAGATTGGATGATGTGGATGGTAAGCAGCTTTCCAAAGACTGTTTATCGTGTTGTTGCATCATAAACTTCATAAAAGAGAAAAGAAATATGTATCATATGCTATAGTGGTACGCTTGTTTTTTGCTGAAGTTATAGTACATACTAAAATATAAAGATTTAATGTTAATTTTAAAATCATTGTAGTTGGAGAGAAGCGTGGGGCAATCAGAGATGGCAGTAAAGAGATTAAACAATAACTTTTTAACACCTGTGCAAAAGAGAAATCGAAAGCAAATTCAGGTGTGGCTTTATTCTGTTTTATTACTTTGCTTGGCCATTGTTTTAGTGGGGGGAGCAACTCGTTTGACAGGATCAGGATTATCGATAACGGAATGGAAGCCAATACACGGTATTATCCCACCGATAGGGGTTGATCAATGGCAAGAGGAATTTTTAAAATATCAACAGATAGCACAATATAAGCTTCTTAATCGTGATATGACCTTAAGTGCTTTTAAGATCATTTTTTGGTGGGAATGGGCGCATCGTGTTCTCGGGCGTCTAGTTGGTCTTGTTGCTTTATTAGGGCTCATTTGGTTTTGGGCAACTAAACGTATTGAAAAAAATATTTTACTCCAGCTTATCATTGTACCAGTCCTTATTGCTTTTCAAGGTTTTATTGGTTGGTGGATGGTCGCTTCAGGGATTGGGCAGAGTAATTTAACAAGTGTGAGCCAATATCGTTTGGCATTTCATCTTATAACAGCATGTTTTGTGATTATTTTTGTTACTTATTTATCTCGAGGACTTGCAGAATATTCAGAAAAACCAGCAAATCAAAAGGTGCAATATTTTGCGGCATGGCTCGTTATTCTCGTCTTGATAGAAATTTATTTGGGTGCTTTAGTTGCAGGGCTTCATGCTGGAAAAGTCTATAATACATGGCCTCTTATGGATGGTCAGATTATTCCTGATGGATTATTGCAGCATAATCCTGTTTGGCTCAATTTATTCGAAAATCCTTTAACTGTTCAGTTTATTCATCGGTTTTTTGCTTATTTTTTATTGATTGCCGCGGCTATTCATGCTTTCTATGTACAAAAAAGTGTTCCCCATTCAACTCACTCTCGTCGTGCATTTCTTATCTGCGTTATGATTATTATCCAAGCACTTTTAGGTATCTTGACACTGTTACATGAGGTTCCAATAAGTTTGGGGCTCATTCATCAAAGTATGGCATTGGTCGTGTTGTGTTTTGCAGTTGCGCATTGGCGAGCTACAAAAGGAGCATATCATGCTATTGAATAAAAGCTTGTATCCAGATAAAGTTTAGTTGCCTGAAAGCATTAAATCGAGGTTTTGTACAGCAGCGGCTGATGCACCTTTTCCTAAATTATCGAATAGGGCACATAAATTAAAAATGCCTTCGCGATCATTGCCAAATACGAACAGTTTCATACCATCTTTATTGGCTAAACATTCTGGATTAAGTCTTTGCAGTGAAGCGGTTTCTTCTTGTGATGCAACTGAAATGATGTTTTGTCCATCGTAATGGTTTGCAAGAATTTCGCGCAGATCAGAACAGTTTGCTGATTTTGTGAATAAATGGCGGTGCAGTGGAAGATTCACAATCATTCCCTGAGGAAAACGACCAACACTGGGTATAAAAAGTGGCGTTTGGTTGATTTGTCCATGAAGTTTAATTTCTGGCACATGTTTGTGTTCAAGATTGAGTCCATAGATAAAATAATTTTCCTGAATATTTTCTTGAGATTGATTTTCCATTTGTGTAATCAATTGTCTTCCACCACCAGTATAGCCGGAGATTGCATGAAGCGAGATGGGATAATAGGCGTCTAGCAATTCTGCTTCGCGAAGTGGGCGAATCAAGCTAATGGCACCGGTAGGATAACATCCAGGATTAGATACGTAATGAGCCGCTTGAATTCGTTTTTTTTGGCCTGCTGTCATTTCAGGAAAACCGTAAACCCAGTCTAGTGCAACACGGTGAGCTGTTGAGCTATCAATAATTCTAATGTTTTTATTTTTTTTAAGCCAATGAACGGTTTCGCGTGCAGCATCATCTGGAAGACACAAAATAGCAATATCGGCTTGATTAAGATACTCATGTCGCAGATGAACATTATGGCGATCTTTATGAGCAAGAGAGAGTAATTTTAAATCTGTACGCTTTTCTAAGCGTTTTTGTATTTGTAGTCCAGTTGTTCCATGTTCACCATCAATAAAAACTTTGGTTGCCATTCTTTTCTCTACTATATTCAGCTTTTCATATTATAAATTATTTTAAATCATTACCAACTTAAATAATAATTATTAAATTATTGAATTTCTTTAGATTATAGATATTTTTTGTAAAATGTGTAAACAAATAAGAGTGTAAAAAAAGAAATGTAATCTCATTTTTCACCGTTCTCGAGAGGGAAGTTTTTCGCTGTTTTTATAACAAAGAATAAGATAAATATTTGCCTCATTATTTTTGAGTGTAAGTAGTTTAAAATGTTTGGTTTGCATGGTTTGCTGTGTTATCGTTCCTTGACTTTATTTTTTTATGTTAGGAATGTGTTTTATGACTCAGCAAGAAAATGACGCACAAAAGCGCTTTTTTAATGATAATTTACAAACTGTTGATGGTGCAATCTTTGATGCAATTAGGGGAGAATTTGAGCGTCAACAACATGAAATTGAGTTGATTGCTTCAGAGAATATTGTTTCAAGAGCGGTTCTTGAAGCACAGGGGTCTGTTTTAACTAATAAATATGCAGAAGGTTATCCAAGAAAGCGCTACTATGGTGGGTGTCAATTTGTTGATGTCGTTGAAGATTTAGCTATTGAAAGGGCAAAACAGCTTTTCGGTGCTGCATTTGCGAATGTACAGCCTAATTCTGGTAGCCAAATGAATCAAGCTGTTTTTTTAGCTTTACTTCAGCCTGGTGACACATTTATGGGGTTGGATTTAAATGCTGGTGGTCACCTTACGCATGGTTCACCTGTTAATATGTCAGGAAAATGGTTTGATGTTGTTTCCTATGGTGTGCGTCAAGAAGATCAGATTATTGATATGGATGAGGTTGAGCGACTTGCAAAAGAACGTAAGCCAAAACTTATTATAGCAGGGGGCTCATCTTATCCTCGATTCTGGGATTGGGAAAAATTCCGTGAAATTGCAGATGAAATCGGTGCTCATTTACTCGTTGATATGTCTCATATTGCTGGTCTTGTTGCTGGTGGCGTGCATCCTTCACCTGTTCCACATGCGCATATTGTAACAACAACAACACATAAATCGCTTCGAGGTCCTCGTGGTGGTTTAATATTGACAAATGATGAGGCTTTATCCAGAAAAATTAATTCTGCAATTTTTCCTGGTCTTCAAGGTGGTCCTTTAATGCATGTGATTGCCGCAAAGGCTGTTGCATTTGAGGAGGCTTTGCGTCCCTCTTTCAAGAGTTACAGTGCCAATGTTGTCGCTAATGCGAAAACTTTAGCAAAAATATTACAGAATAATGGTTTTAATATTGTTTCTGGCGGTACAGATAATCATTTATTGTTGGTTGATTTACGTTCCAAAAATCTAACAGGTAAACGTGCTGAATTGGCTTTAGGACGCGCTCATATTACCTGCAATAAAAATGGTATTCCTTTTGACCCTGAAACGCCATCTATAACGTCGGGAATTCGTTTGGGATCACCTGCTACTACAACGCGTGGTTTTCTAGAAAAAGAGTTTATTCAAGTTGGTCATTTGATTTCAGAAGTTCTTGATGGTCTTCGGAACGCAAAAAGTGATGAAGATAATCATGCTGTTGAAATGGCTGTTAAGAAAAAGGTGGAAGATATAACAAATCAATTTCCTCTTTACTCTTATCTCAGCACTTGTTAAGGATATAAAAGAGATGCGTTGTCCTTATTGTCAATATGAGGATACACAGGTTAAAGACTCGCGTCCTGCAGAAGAGGGGGCAGTGATTCGACGACGCCGTGTTTGTTCTGTTTGCGCTGGTCGCTTTACAACTTTTGAACGTGTTCAGTTGCGTGAGCTTTTGGTCGCTAAAAAAAGTGGACGATGTGAGCCATTTGATCGTGACAAATTAATGCGATCGGTTGATGTGGCTGTGCGTAAGCGTAATATTGATCCTGATCATATTGAACGAGCAATTTCTGGCATTGTACGTCAACTTGAGAGTTTGGGGGAACCAGAAATTGCTTCAGAAAAAATTGGACATCTTGTAATGGAAGCATTAAAAAAAATCGATGATATTGCTTATATCCGTTTTGCTTCTGTATATAGGGATTTTCGTAATGCAAGCGATTTTCACGATGTTATAGATGAGTTGTCAAAGGGTATAGCGGATACAGAATCTCGTTTTGATGAATAAAAAAGTGCAAGATGAGCGGTTTATGGCTGCTGCTATCCGTTTAGCAGAGCGTCATGTTGGTCTTACAGGTGAGAATCCTTCGGTTGGTACATTAATTGTGCGAAACGATAATGGTGGAGGGGCTTTTATTGTTGGCTATGGTGTAACAGCTATTCATGGGAGTCCTCATGCGGAAGTGCAAGCTTTACACATGGCAGGTTCTTTGGCTCAAGGAGCTACTGCTTATGTTACATTAGAACCTTGTGCGCATTATGGAAAAACTTCGCCGTGTGTGAATGCACTTATTGATTCAGGTGTTTCTCGAGTTGTTGTTGCGCTGACTGATTGTGACAAGCGTGTTGATGGTCATGGTATTGCTCTTTTGCGAGCGGCGGGTATTGAAGTGGTTGAGGGCATTTTAGCTGAAGAGGCTTTTGAATCCTTATGGACGCATTGGTGCATAAGAAAGATACAACGCTGTGCGGTCACTTTTAAAATGGCAATTTCTGCAGATAATGGTGTTGGAAAAAAAGAGAAGGGCAGCGTAAAAATTAGTGGAACACTTTCTCATGCCCATACGCATATTCTACGTGCTCAAAATAATGCTATCCTCGTTGGTATTGGAACTATACTCGCAGATGATCCACAACTCAATTGCCGCTTGCCAGGGATGGAGATGCGCTCACCAATTCGTATTATTTTGGATGCAGATTTATCTATCCCCCTTGATGCAAAAGTTGTTCAAACAGCAATAAAAATCCCTACATGGGTTATTTGTGATGTAGATCTTTCAAAGAAAAGCAAAAAAAATGCATTGGAGCAATATGGTGTGTCTGTTTATTCGGTCGAGATGAACAATGGTGGTATAGAACCCTTTGCTCTTCTACAAATGCTTTATAAACATGGGATTAATAGTGTTTTATTGGAAGGGGGCGTCAAGACGGGGGAAAAATTTTTGAATGCTGGTTGTGTTGATCATTTGATATGTTTTCATACCCCCATTGTTTTAGGAAAAAATCGTATTGAAGCCCCTCATTTTGGAAATTATCTTTCGCAGTTTCATGAGATTGAAACAAGAATGTTTGGAAATGACCGTTTTTATAAGTGGAGACGTAAAACATTATGTTCACAGGAATTATAACGGATATTGGTTGTGTTGAAGATGTTCAACCTTTAAAGCAGGGGATGCGTTTAAAGATTTCTACACGCTATGCTATAGAAAGTTTAGCAATTGGCGCATCAATTGCTTGTTCAGGAATTTGTCTGACAATTGTAGAGCGAGGATTAAAGCAAGAAGATTCCAATTGGTTTGTTGTCGAGGCGTGGGAAGAAACATTACGTTTAACGAATCTTTCACAATGGACAACAGGAACTTTTGTTAATTTAGAACGTTCGCTTCGATTGGGAGATGAAATGGGAGGGCATTTAGTTTCTGGTCATATTGATGGTTTGGCTGAAATCATTGATCAAAAAAATGAAGGGGATGCAATTCGTTTTTATTTAAAAGTTTCAAGACAATTTATGCCTTTCATTGTTAACAAGGGATCTATTGCACTTAATGGGACATCTTTGACTGTTAATGGTGTTGAGGATTGTGTTTTTGATGTTCTTATTATTCGCCACACACTCGAAATGACAACGTGGGGACAAGCTAAAATTGGAAATTTAATCAATTTGGAAATTGATCAACTTTCTCGTTATGCTGCTAAGCTTCTTACTTTAAAAATGAAAGATGAATAAGCCAAAACTCTATTGATCATTTTCAGAATTTTATACCTTATAACCTTAATTTTTTTGATTCGTTTTTTGTGGAATCCCATTATGATGAAAGAGATACGTAAAAAGCCTCACGTATTGATTGTTGAAGCACGTTTTTATGACAAAATTTCTGATGCGCTTTTGAAAGGTGCTGTAACTGCTTTGCAAAAAGCTGAAGCAAGTTATGATATTGTAACGGTTCCTGGGGCATTAGAAATACCAAGTGCAATAGCTTTTGCTGAACACAATGAGACATCTTATGATGGTTATGTTGCACTTGGTTGTGTTATTCGGGGTGAAACATATCACTTTGAAATTGTTGCCAATGATTCTTGTCGTGCATTGATGGATTTAACTGTTCATAAGCACTTGGCTATTGGAAATGGTATTTTGACTGTTGAAAACGAAGAGCAAGCATGGATGCGCGCAAAACAAGATAACAAAAATAAAGGTGGTTTTGCAGCTGAAGCTGCTTTATGTATGATCGCTCTAAAAAAGAGATTTGGAGATAATCGTTAAATATGGCTGATATAAAAAGCAGACATTTTCCGCGTTCAGCCAATAAACGTGGAGCAGCAAGACTTGCTGCAGTTCAAGCACTCTATCAAATGGATATCGTGGGTTCGGGGGTGATGGAAACGGCAGCTGAGTATGAGGCTTATCGTCTGGGAAAAGATATTGATGGAGACCAGTATCTTGAAGCTGATTTTCAATGGTTTTTGGCGATTATAACGGGTGTTGTAAAAGATCAAAAGCAGCTTGATCCTCTACTTCATCAACAGCTTTCCGCAGAGTGGTCTCTTTCACGTCTTGATTCTATCTTACGCGCAATTTTACGAGCAGGTTTATGGGAGTTGATCAACCGTAAAGATGTCCCTATTGCAGTTGTTATGAATGAATATGTTGATATAGCAAAGGCGTTTTTTGAGGGTGAAGAGCCCAAACTTGTTAACGCAGTTCTCGATAGTATGGCAAAAAAAATCCGACTCTAAGAGTTACAATCTTTTATATTATGAGACCTGACAATAATCAAATCTCATAATATTAAAACGATATGTAAACTATATTTTAGTTATTGGTTGGTAGATTCGCAGGACCTTTTATAATTTGAATTAAGAAAGGGTGTTCTTTTGTTACGGTTGGTGTTGTTTTCGTAATGAAATCAAAAACTTGACCGTCTTTTAGACCGTAGTTAGAAACTTTTACAACTTGATTATTTGTATTGAAGTAAATGGCTAAAACTTTGCGATCAATGATCTTTGTTTTCATAAACTGCATCCCACGGTATCGTGTCTGTGAGATATAATAAAAAACTTCATTATCATATTTTGTTTTTAATGAAGGAGTTCCTAAAGTTAAAAGAACTTGCTCTTGACTTGAGCCAATAGAAATAGAACTCAGAGCATCTTTATCCAGAATATAGCCTTCTCTATAAATTTGACTTGAACCTGAAGAATCAAGAAGACTACAACCGGCAAGTATTATTATATTTATTATTGAGAGACCAACCAATAACTGACGTTTGATTAAGACCATGAAGTGAGGCATTTGAAACAATGACATCTCCTTTTTATACTTAGATGTTAAGACAAGAAGGCAATCTCAAGTTTTTTCTAATTTTAGCTTAATCTACCGTAGCTTACATTGAGTTTCCCTGTTATAAAACAAATTATGCCATATAGAATTTCTTTAGAAAAGAAAAAAATGAATGAAATGTACTTGAGATAAATAAAAGTACAGTACTTGGTATGTTTTTGTGGTTGGGAGTTGTCAATGAATGCTCAAAATGTTTCTCAAATGACATGTGCTTTGGCTTATCCAATATCTGTACGTTCTCTCCCTGCTAAAGGTATAAGAGTTCATCTTTGTGCAAACAAAAGGGAATGTATACATTTAGCTCAGAACCATGATTTGATTGAAGTGAAATTCTGTGAGGGAAAATTCCATATTTTTCCGTGGAAAAAACGTGGCGTTCGTATAAAAGGTCTGTTGCAAGCACGTATACTACAGTTATGTGTTGTTACATTAGAACCTTTAGAAAATATTCTCCGTGAAAATATTGACGTTGTTTTTGTTCCTGAAGATTCAAATTTGATAAAACCCAAAATATCAGAAGGGACTGGAGAATTATTTTTAGATGTGGAAGGGCTTGATACTCCGGAAGTATTTTATAATGATAAAATTGATATTGGTGCAATCATGGAAGAGTTTTTTGAGTTGTCTATTAATCATTATCCACGTAAAGAGGGGATAAAGATGCATGTGGTTGAAAATTTAGAAGAAGCAGAGCAAAAACTCTCGCCATTTTCTGTTTTGAAAAATTGGAAGTAATTGTAAAAACATAAAAAAATTATCTATTGTATGCTATGATAAAAACGGTATTTTCCGCGGAGCTATTTTCGCAAGATATGTTTTGTGAGTATTCAGAAGCCAAAAATCATAATATACGTTTAAAAATGTAAATAAAAGATGTGGGATATGCAAGCGTGATTAGAATTTCTGTGGATGTTATGGGTGGTGATTACGGTCCAGAAGCAGCTATTGCAGGAGCAGCAATTGTACAAAAATATTTGTCAAATATTTATTTTCTGTTTTATGGGATAGAAGAGGTCGTTAAGCCAGTTTTAAAAAAATATCCCTCTTTGGATTCTGTCTCGCGCTTTTATCCCACAGAAAGTTATACACGCATGGATGAAAAGCCAAGCCAAGCACTTCGTAATGGACGTGGTAAATCATCAATGTGGTATGCTATTGAAGCGATAAAAAATGGTGAAGCTGATGCTTGCGTTTCTGCTGGTAATACGGGGGCGTTGATGGCCATGTCTTATTTTTGTTTAAAAATGCTAGCAGAAGCTGAACGTCCTGGGATTGCGGGTATCTGGCCAACACTTCGCAGTGAGAGTATCGTTTTAGATATTGGGGCAACAATTGGTGCGTCTGCTCGTCAGTTGGTGGATTTGGCGGTTATGGGAGCGGGTATGTTTCGCGCTTTGTATCACACTGAAAAACCAAGCGTTGGGCTTTTAAATGTGGGGGTGGAAGAGGTTAAAGGACTTTACGAAATAAAAAAAGCAGGAATGATATTACGTGAAGTACAATTAGAAGGATTGGAATATAAAGGATTTGTTGAGGGCAATGACATTGGGAAAGGAACAGTAGATGTTGTTGTAACCGAAGGGTTTTCTGGTAATATTGCTTTAAAAACCGCAGAGGGAACCGCGCGACAGATAGGAGAGATTTTAAATTCTGCATTGCGCAGTTCTTTTTTAACATCTCTTGGTTATTTTTTATCGCGGGGAGCCTTTCGTACACTGAAACATAAAATGGATCCCGATAGGGTGAATGGAGGAGTACTTTTAGGCTTGAATGGTGTTGTCATCAAAAGTCATGGCAGTGCTAATGCTAATGGTTTTGCTTCTGCTATCCGAGTTGGTTATGAGATGGTTAATAACGGACTTTTACAAAAAATAACTGCTGATTTACGGCGATTTCATGAAAATAAAGGAACACTTTTTGATCAAGAAGAAGAAGCAGTGATGAATGGAGAGTCCTTATGATAAGCTCTTATAATAGAAATGAAAAGTCTGAAAAAAGGTGAGAGCTGAATGATTCGATCAATTATACGTGGTGTAGGAAGCGCTTTGCCGAAAAGAAGTTTGTCAAATGATGAGATTGCAAAGTTTGTTGAAACATCAGATTCATGGATTGTTCAGCGTACAGGAATACATCAACGTTATATTGCCAATGAAAATGAAACAACCGTTTCTTTAGGAGTCGAAGCTGCGCAAGCAGCTCTTATAAATGCTGGTCTTACAATAAAGGATATTGATTGTATTATTTTAGCAACCTCAACACCAAATCGTACTTTTCCTGCTTCTGCTGTTGAAATTCAGTATGCTTTGGGAATGAGTCATGGATTTGCTTTTGATATTCAAGCTGTTTGCTCTGGTTTTATTTTTGCTTTAACAACAGGAGATGCTTATATACAGTGTGGAGCAGCTAAAAGAATTTTAGTTATTGGATCCGATACATTTTCTCGGATTTTAGATTGGGAAGATCGTACGACGTGCGTTTTGTTTGGTGATGGTGCGGGAGCTGCTATTTTGGAAGCACAAGAAGTTGAAGGGGGGATTGCTTTTGAGCGTGGTATATTATCTGCAAAACTACGTTCTGATGGTGCTTATATAGATAAGCTGTATGTTGATGGTGGACCTTCAACAACACAAACAACAGGCTATTTGCGTATGGAAGGACGAGAAGTCTTTAAATATGCTGTTGGTATGATAACGGATGTGGTTGATGATTGTTTTGCAGATGCAGGTATGAATTCTTCACAACTAGATTGGTTTGTACCTCACCAAGCTAATAAGCGCATTATTGAAGCATCTGCTAAAAAACTAGGAATTTCACCAGATAAAGTTGTAATTACCGTTGATCAACATGGTAATACATCTGCAGCATCAGTTCCTTTGGCATTAACAACAGCTATTTGCGACGGAAGAATAAAAAAAGGAGATCTTATTATGTTAGAAGCTATGGGAGGTGGATTTACATGGGGAGCAATTCTTATTCGTTGGTAAATTATAGTTACTTGACCATGTTCGAATAAAACGTATAAGTCATTTTGTAATTTTTAATATTTAAATAGGTGGTTATAATGACAAGTAAGACAGTAACGCGTGCAGATTTAGCGAGCGTAGTTTGCAAAAGAGTGGGCTTGTCACATACTGAATCAGCAGCTTTGGTCGAATTGGTTTTGGATGAGATTTGCAACTCACTTGTAAGAGGTGAGGCTGTTAAACTCTCTTCTTTTGCAACTTTTCAGGTGCGCAGTAAAAATGAACGTGTTGGGCGCAATCCAAAAACAGGTGTTGAAGCGCCTATTCCGCCACGACGTGTTGTAACATTTAAGGCTGCAAATGTACTTAAACAGAGAGTTTTAGATTCGCATCGTGCAAGACAAAAAAATAGTATATCATAAATAAACGTGTGATAATGTTTGGTGTTTATTTAAAAATTTATAAACATAAGATATGGTCCTATTTTTGACTAATCTTGTTGAGAAATTGAAACGTAATGAATCATTATCAAATCATTTTTCGTGTTTTAGATAAGGTGTTGAAAAATGGATAAAAGCTCTGATGCTTTTCGCACAATTAGCGAAGTAGCCGAGTTGTTGGAGCTTCCGCAGCATGTCTTGAGATTCTGGGAAACACGTTTTAGGCAGATTAAACCAATGAAACGTGGAGGAGGAAGACGCTATTATCGTCCGGTCGATGTTGATTTACTCAATGGTATTAAGCAGTTATTATATGATCAAGGTTATACAATAAAAGGTGTGCAGCGTCTTTTGAAAGAAAATGGGGTTGCTTTTGTAACTGCTTTTGGGAATGGCGATCTTGACACCATGAATATTGTCATAGAAAAAAAACACGTAAGACAAACTTTCGAAAATACTAGCAATAAGCCTAAAAAATCTTCTTTTGGGCTTTTGAGTTTCATGAGGAATGAGGGAGAAGCATCTGTTGGTTCTGTGAATCTTTACAAAGATAAAACCGATAAAGCATTGTTGCAAGAAATACTGTTTGAACTCATTGAATGTAAGCGTGTTCTTGATAGAGCACGATAATGTTTTTTATTTATGTTCGCTTATTTTTTAGTAAAATATGCGTTTTGAAAGTTTCTTTATAAATCAATATAGCGTCTAGCGCAGTCATATATCGTAGATATTAAACATTTTATAATGTGTGCCTCGAGCTTTATATGTTAAACAAGCATAATGTACCATATGTATCTATTTGACGAATTTTTTTATAAGAATTTTAGATTTGGTACAATATGAAGAGGGAAAAGAATTAACGCTGAATTTTGCAATTTTCTTTTGATTTAGCTTTATAACTCTTAGGGAAGTTAAAATAACATTTAGTCAGTGGAAATCGCGAAATTCATAACGCTATTGTGTTTCCAATTCACACACTTGTTTTAAAGAGATATTTTTGAAAGCATCTAAGCCCATTTTGCGATGCTTTCTTGTGAATAGTATAACGGTAAATCCATTGAGCACCAACATTTTTACGCTTGTAAAAAGAGCAAGCTGGTATCATCATTATATTTAGCTCGCTTTCAATGTTTGCAAAAAAACTTGGCTCTTGAGACGGTTTATTATAGGTATTTTTTAGTCCTTTTTTAAATAATTGCCATACACTCATCCCGCTTGTCACGTACAAGTGAAAAATTTTGATTGATGCAACACAAAAGATTTGAAATGAGAGTATCCTATGATAGTCGAGATTCTTATTTAATATGAATAATAGTATATATTATTATAAATCAATATGTTGTCTTTTTTTGATAAGACTATACTTTATGAATAAGATACATTATCATTCAACTAGTTTACATATTTATTAATAAATATAATCTTGTTTCCAGTTTTATTTCTTGATGTTGCTATAATTCGTAATGATTTATCTATGATAATAGCACCATCTTTCTATTATAAAGCTAAGAGATTAATGCTAGCAATTGGTATTTATTAATATTCAATTGTCTAAGATTTTTGCATTTAAACGGCTTATAATTCTTACATTCAACTTTTACTCATCCGCTTTGTAGAGTGTGATCACATGATCTTTTCTGATGATAGGTAATTATGTATAAAACCCAAAAACACGACAGTATCAAATCGTTTTATTTTGTATAAAAATTGATATCTTACCATCTTCTGTGATTTATATATTTATTACACGTTGCAAATCTGGAGGTGTTGCCTCATTTGAGAGTTGTTTAATCACATCTTCTATAGATAAAAAGGTTTGATTCGTACTTCCTAAGCGGCGCATATTTACGCTGTCTGTTTCAGCTTCACGTTTGCCGCATACCAAAATTACGGGAACTTTTTGTAAAGAATGTTCTCGTATTTTATAGTTAATTTTTTCATTGCGGAGATCTGTTGTTGCTGAAAGCCCAATAGCTTTAAGTTTTGCTGTTATTTTTTGGGCATATTCATTTGCTTCAGATGTAATTGTTGCAACAACAACTTGTTCAGGAGCAAGCCAAAGTGGCATATGTCCAGCAAAATTTTCGATTAATATACCAAGGAAACGCTCCATTGATCCAAAAATAGCACGGTGGATCATAACAGGTTGACGTTTTTCTGAATCCTTATCAATATAGAATGCACCAAAACGTTCAGGGAGATTAAAATCTATTTGTGTTGTTCCACATTGCCATTCACGACCGATAGCATCCTTTAATGTATATTCAAATTTTGGACCATAAAATGCTCCTTCACCTGGAAGGATGCTTGTTTTGATTTGTCCTGCAAATTTTGTTTCAATCGTTTTCAGGACAGATTCCATAATGCTTTCCGCATGATCCCATAATGCATCAGATCCAACTCGTTTTTCTGGACGAGTTGAAAGCTTAAGACTGATTTCTTTAAAACCAAAATCAGCATAAGTTGATAAAATAAGATCATTAATATTGAGACATTCATCAGCTAATTGTTCATCAGTGCAAAAAATATGCGCATCATCTTGTGTAAAACCACGCACACGCATAAGACCATGTAAAGAGCCTGATGGCTCATAACGGTGAACAAGACCAAACTCAGCAAGTCTAATAGGCAAATCACGATAAGATTTTAAACCATGTTTAAAAATTTGCACATGACCAGGGCAATTCATTGGTTTAAGAGCATAAACATTCCCATGATCTGAATCTTCTGCTGCTGGAATTGCTTTGAACATGTTCTCCTTATACCAGCCCCAATGGCCAGATATTTCCCAAAGTGACCTATCGAGAACTTGTGGCGCATTAACTTCAGCATATTGATGATCATCAAGGCGTCTACGCATATAGTTGATCAAATTTTGGAACATTTTCCAGCCTTTTTTGTGCCAAAAAATCATTCCTGGTCCTTCTTCTTGAAAATGAAATAAGCCCATTTCACGTCCCAAGCGGCGATGATCACGCTTTTCAGCTTCTTCTAGCATATGTAGGTAGGATTTTAAGTCATTTTCATTTGCAAATGCTGTTCCATAAATTCTCGTAAGCATCCGATTATTGGCATCGCCACGCCAATAAGCGCCTGCAACTTTCATTAATTTGAAAGCATTTCCAATTTGGCCTGTAGATTGCATGTGCGGTCCGCGGCAAAGATCAAACCACTCTCCTTGATAATAGATTTTTAAATCTTGATCTTCAGGAATGCTATCAATAAGTTCAACTTTATAAAATTCCTTTTTCTCAGAAAAAATTTTTCTTGCTTTTTCACGAGACCAAATTTCTTTCCTAAAAGATTTATTGCGTTGGATAATTTCACGCATTTTTTTTTCAATGACGGTAAGATCATCTAATGTAAAAGGTTGTTGGCGTGCAAAATCATAATAGAATCCATTCTCAATCACAGGACCTATTGTCACTTGCGTTTCAGGAAAGAGTTCTTGCACTGCTTCAGCAAGAACATGGGCGCAATCATGTCTTATAAGCTCAAGGGCACGTGAATCTTCTCGGGTAATAATCTCTACTTGACCAGATTGTCCCAATGAATCCGATAGATCTCGCATGATGCCATTAAGACTATAGGCAACTGCTTTTTTTGCTAATGATTTAGAAATAGATTCTGCTAATTCCAAACCTGTCATTTCGGCGGGGTAATTACGTTTTGAACCATCAGGAAAAGAAAGAGAAATAGAGCAAGACATAAAAACACCCTTTAAATCCAATTCCGCCAACGATTGCGGATGGTTTTTCGTGAAAACTAAGTAAAAAGCTTATAGACTAATTTTTCTATCAGTACATATAAAAAAAGAAAAGGATTATTTATTGTGTTTGTCAGAAATTTTCCAGTAACGCCAAGGTTTATAAAAACAGCAAGAATTTCCAAGTGATGGAGAGACTGGATCAAAGCCAGCTGTTCCAAAGGGTCCACAACGCATGATACGAAAAAATCCCATCCATGCACCAGCCCAAAGCCCATGGCGTGCAATCGCTTCATATGTATATTCTGAACAAGTTGGGGCATGGCGACACTGATTGCCTATAAGACTCGAAAGTGTTATTTGATAGAGACGTATTAAGCAAATGCCCAATAATCGTCCGGGTGTTTTTTGCCAAGTGCCAGTGTAATTTCGAGTCAATTTTTTTTGTCGAGATTGCGATTTGAACATTTATTTTTCTTCAATTTTTTGAATACAATCTATCGTTGCCTCAAAGGGCAGTAGTGTTGCTGCATGGCGCACTTTATAGTCTTTAATGGGCTGTAAGCAAGAAAAATCCTCAAAGGGAGCTTGAGGAGAAGGACCATCTTGCGTTAGCATTTGATAGATAATTTCACGCAACATTTTAAGATCTTGTGTTGTTTTTCCGATGATATGAGATGCTAAAAGTGAAGCCGAAGCCTGCCCTAGTAGGCATGCGTGTATTTCATGGGCAAAATCCGTAATAATATCATTTTTTACTTTTAAATCTACGATAATTGTTGAACCGCAAAGGTGTGTATGTTTCCTTGATGTTGCATCAGGATTATTAAGGCGCCCAATTTTGCTTATATGTGCTGCATATTCAATTATTTTATCATTATAGATATTATCAATCATGCGCTATTGCCTGAAATTTTGAGAGCTGTGATTGTTTAAACTTTTAATTCGCTTATATAGAGATTATACAAAATGAAATAGATATTTAGCAAATGCTTTGTAGAGAGTAGGCTTGGAGTTTTTGAATGCGTAATGTTGTTAAAGAAGGTTCAAAGGATTCTTTTTTATCTGAAGAAAAGCGTCCTAATATTGAAGAGGTAGAAGAAGCGATTCGTACATTACTCTTATGGGTAGGGGAAAATCCAAGTAGAGAAGGGCTTTTAGATACACCAAGACGTATGGCTAAGGCATATCGCGAGCTTTTTAATGGTTATAGTCAATCAGTTGAAGAAACTTTAGGCACGGTTTTTGAAGAGGTTTCAGGATACAATGAATCGGTAATCGTAAAAAATATACCTTTTTATTCACACTGTGAGCATCATATGATCCCAATTATCGGGAAAGCGCACATAGCGTATCTTCCTAATACAAAAGTCGTTGGCCTTTCAAAAATTGCACGTGTTGTAGATATTTTTTCTCGTCGTTTACAAACACAAGAAGCTATGACAGCGCAGGTAGCTCACGCTTTAAAAACGTATCTAAAACCCCTTGGTGTCGCAGTATTGATTGAGGCTGAGCACATGTGTATGACTATGAGAGGAATTCAAAAACAGGGGTCTACAACAATTACCAAAAACTTTCATGGTTCTTATGAAAAAGATCAAGCTGCACAAGCATATTTTATGACGATGGTTCAAAGATCATAGTAAAGCCCATATTTCTCGTAATCTTTATCAAGTTATAAATTGTCTGGATAAAATAAATTATGAGAAACAGAAAATTGGCTTGTACCTTTCTTGATGATTTGTTAAAGGCTGGAAACCAAAGTTTTTTGTTTCACCACGTGCGGTCGTGGCGGAATTGGTAGACGCGCAGCGTTGAGGTCGCTGTGGGGCAACCCGTGGAAGTTCGAGTCTTCTCGACCGCACCATTTGGCAATTAATCTCTGTAATGAGAGGAAATTGCGTAGAAAGAGAATGCCATTATAAAAAAATCTTTCTTTTTGTGCTATTTGTTGGTGTATTCCCAATAATGTTTCATTAATTTTTCATTTTTTATTACTTTAATCTGTGCATTCGAAATGTTATATTTTTTATAGGGTGGGATGGTGTTGCAGTGAAAAGTATAGTGGTTTTAAGATATTTAATACTTCTTATTTGTATTTCTTTATTATCAGCATGTAGCGATTCGCGTGCTGTACTTTGGCATGGTGTGCATGCAACTCCTTCTATGATTGCAGTAGAAAGGGAAGTTGAAGGAAACCCAATTTCTCCCAAAGCCATTGTTCCAGTATATGTTGCAACAAGTCGTATGATGCAAAATAATTACTCTCAACCTTATGGCATAGAGCGATCAAATAAAGTGCATTATAATCGTGTTGATGTAGGAATCCCCCAGCAACATGTAAAGGGAGTTGTTGAAATAAATGCGTATAAACCTACGCATGATAAATATTTTGCAGCAGTAGCATTACAAAAATACGATAATAAAGAACAGTTTAAGCAGCAATTAAATGCTGCTTTAGCAAAAAAGCCAAAAGGAAAAAGAGAAATTTTTCTTTTTATCCATGGATATAATAATAATTTTGCAGATGGTACATTTCGTACGGCGCAATTTACACACGATTATTCTTTAAATGTTGTCGCTGTGCATTATTCTTGGCCTTCTGCTGGATCAGTTCCTCTTTATATTTATGATCGTGACAGTGCTAATTTTGCCCGTGACGGATTAATAGAGCTTTTGACACTTATTAGTGAAACCAATGCTGATCAGATTTCGGTCATTGCACATTCTATGGGCAATTTTGTTATAATGGAGGCATTTAGAACTTTAGCCCTACAGGGAAAATATAAGCCTATTCATCGTATTACAAGTTTATTAATGGCTGCACCAGACATTGATGTTGATGTATTTGAACGCCAACTTAATGATATAAAAAAACTCCCACAGCCAACAGCTATTTTAGTATCCAGAGCGGATAAAGCTCTTGCTGTTTCAGGGCGTCTTACAGGTGGACATCATCGTGTGGGTGATGGCTCAGATATTGAAATGTTGCGTAAAAATGGAATAGCTGTTCTTGATTTCTCTCATGTAGATGGAGGAGCCCATAATGTCTTTGCATCTTCGCCAACATTGATGGCTCTTTCTCGAGAAGGTTCTTTGGCTTCAACAATTATGCAAGGTACAGAATTGTCACCTAGTCAAGCTCTTCTTGCTGATGGTAGTAGTGTGTTGGAGAAAACAACACATCTTATCCTTTATACACCTGTACGTTTTCTCTCTCCACGAATTCCACGTTGATAGTGAAAAGAGAAAAAAGGTTTCATCGAATAATGCATTAGAATAATATTTTTTAGCACTTTCTTTAGAATGCCTTTGTAAAATAAAAATAAATAGCGGAATGAATGTAAAAAACAGTCATTAGGTAAGTTTGTGATGAATGCACGAAAACGCTATGTCAATACCCCTACAGTTGTTGATTATTTATCTCATTCCGCAATTAAGTTGTTAGACATTCATACTATGCTTGTGAAGGTGAGAAAAGGTGATATGGGGGAAAAACCAAATTTATTGCGTCAAATTGATTCTACGAAACAACAATTAGATGAGATAAGCCATGCTCTTATTTTAGAATATCGTAAACGTCAAGAAAATGAACGCTTTTTAAAACAAATTCTGCTATCCATTTCCGATCAACTTTTTTCACTTAATAATGGTTTTAAGGAAACTGGGCGTCTTTTCTTTCAAGAAGTTAGAATACTTCAATCCCAGATGCAATGTTTATATGAGGGGAAGGAGAGGTTGCATTTATTGAATAGCCAAGAAGCTTTTTGTTCTCCATCAAAAATTGATGAAATCATTAAACAGTTACAAAAAGCGCGAGAAAAGCTTATTATTGAAAGCCCTCATCTCTTTGAGAAAAAAACAAAAGCTAAACAATAAAAGTTTTTTTAATTGAAAAGATAGATAATTTCACAAAAAAAACGCTGTTAGAAGACTATAGTCTTTTTAAAGAAAAGAATTTGCAATAATAAACAAGTCGCGTGTATTTGATAATCACACTTTTTATTGCATTAAAGCTTTAAGAGACTTTGGTTGTATCTTTGGTAAAGTTAAGCAGGGAAGACTTTATTAGCAAGAATCAGATTGTATAAAGAAGCGCAAGGACATATGATGTTTATATTTTTTATGTTCCGATAAAAATAAAGAAAAAATCTCAAATTAGAAATTAAAGGTGGATGAAAAGGCAAGTTAAGTAAAAGCAATTCAAGGTTATCAGCATCACTTGTAATGTCATCTCCTCAGGGTAAATATGCCATAAAAAAGTTGGAACAAAATATCAGTTTTTTTGCATGAGCTTGTATAAAGTTAACGATATCTTCCTTAAAAACTGTAATGATATTCGTTTTTGAAGAGAGATCACGAATTATCGCATTAAGATTAACAAACGTGAGTACACCAATATTTTTAACTTATATATCCTATTGTAGGATTTAAATTTTACGATGATATTAAACGTACTATGTAATAGATATTGTATATGCTTGACAATGTTTTTTGTATAGAGATAGTGTACAATATCTTCACACGTTTAAAATAATGACCAATAAAATCTAAAAATTAGCTGTATCTTTAGCATTTTTATTTTCTATAGAGATTGGCAAAAAATCTATTCCAATAAGGATGGAAGATAAGATACATAGAACTGTATACTTTACATCAAGATATAGCTTCTCTCTTAAGAAAAGCAATCTATTTTTGTCGAAAAAAACTTCACAATCAAGCCTTCTAATCTGTTGCAACATGAAACCGATGTTGCATTTATGAGACTTTTAAATGGTTTATCCCAAAAGAAACTAACAGACTTCAAGAAATATTAGAATCCATTTGCCGAGATCACGCTCTGTAGAAGCATGTTGCAAAATCTTATTCCCTCACTTTTATCTATGCATCCCTCATTCAAAGATATGCCAAAAACTTAATAGACATATAAAAGCATATGGTGGGCGATGAGAGACTCGAACTCCCGACATCCTCGGTGTAAACGAGGCGCTCTACCAGCTGAGCTAATCGCCCAATGCAATAATCAGCAACTGAATGAACCCTCTTTAAGGAAATTTTTTTCTAAACGCAAGAATAAAGATAGTATTTGATAATTTTTTTAAAAAATGCATAATCCTTCTTGACATAAACGAATGAACCCCTTACACGACCGCTTGTACCAAATAAATTAATTGGTTCAAAAAATGCGCGGGTGTAGCTCAGTTGGTTAGAGTGCTGGCCTGTCACGCCGGAGGTCGCGGGTTCGAGCCCCGTCACCCGCGCCATTTTCTATTTCCTCATAGGATTTTCTTTTTAAGATATCCTTGTACTGTAGGTTAGGTGGTAGAGTATTTGATTTAGGGGGGGGAAGTAAGTATATTTTTTCTTTTTATATGATTATAAGAATAGGACTTGCGTCTTTTTTTTCTCTGCGTTACCTATGCCAATAAGAAAAGTATCGCTCTGTATATCTTTGAAGCTGTATAAGCAGAGTCAATGAAGCGGTTATTAAGTTTGCCTGTTTGATTTCGCAATATTGAATAATTGTGTTAAGCTTAGGCATTTCGTTACGATGGAAGAGGGTTATGGCTTATTTATTGAGCTCTTATTTACCGGTCTTGATCTTTATTATTGTTTCAGCGGTTATTGCTGGAGCGTTGTTGATTATACCTTACATTGTAGCATATCGTTCCCCCGATCCTGAAAAGTTATCGGCTTATGAATGTGGGTTTAATTCATTTAGTGATGCTCGCATGAAGTTTGATATTCGTTTCTATTTGGTATCAATTTTATTTATTATTTTTGATCTTGAAGTTGCTTTTCTTTTTCCTTGGGCTGTTTCATTCAAATCGATAGGTGTGTTTGGCTTTTGGTCGATGATTGTATTTTTAGCGATTTTGACTATTGGATTCATATATGAATGGAAAAAAGGAGCTCTTGAATGGAATTAAGATCTAATCATTCAGCAATTACAGCTCCGAAACCAAAAGGAATCATTGATCCCAATACTGGTGAATTGATAGGATCTAACGATAAGTTTTTTCGTGATATTAATGCTGAATTATCAGATAAGGGTTTTTTAGTTACCTCGGCAGATGCTTTGATTACTTGGGCACGTACCGGTTCTTTAATGTGGATGAGTTTTGGTTTGGCTTGTTGTGCTGTCGAAATGATGCAATGTTCAATGCCTCATTATGATAATGAGCGTTTTGGATATGCACCACGAGCTTCTCCCCGTCAATCAGATGTGATGGTGGTGGCAGGTACTCTAACAAATAAGATGGCTCCTGCTTTAAGAAAAGTGTATGATCAGATGCCAGAGCCACGTTATGTGATTTCTATGGGATCATGTGCAAACGGCGGGGGATATTATCATTATTCCTATTCAGTGGTGCGTGGCTGTGATCGTATTGTGCCTGTCGATATTTATGTTCCAGGATGTCCACCGACAGCAGAGGCATTATTATACGGCATATTATTGTTACAGAAAAAAATCCGTCGTACCGGATCCATAGAGCGATAGAGAGTTTTTTTGTCATGATGAATGAATCATTGGTTGAACTTGCGGCTTATTTGGAAAATAAGTTAGGAAATAAGCTTGAAGAGACTGTTCTTGCTTTTGGTGAATTGACTATTGTGGCACGTCTTGATGCAATTATCGATGTCTTAATGTTTGTTCGTGATGATTCTCGCTGTCAATTTATTAATCTTACAGACATTAGTGGTGTGGATTATCCTTCTCGCGATAAGCGCTTTGATGTTTCTTACCAATTATTATCCCCTCGTGAGAATTTACGCTTACGTGTAAAAGTTCGTACGGATGAAAATACTCCCGTTGCTTCAGCTTGTACGGTTTATCCTGGCGCAGAGTGGTATGAACGTGAAACGTATGATATGTATGGGATTTTATTTTCAGGACATCCGGATTTAAGACGGATTTTAACAGATTATGGTTTTGAAGGATATCCTTTACGTAAAGACTTTCCTGTGACAGGATTTGTTGAATGCCGTTATGATAATGAAGCAAAGAGAGTGATTTATGAACCTGTTGTTTTACGCCAAGAGATGCGTAATTTTGATTTTCTTTCTCCTTGGGAAGGAGGACAATATATTTTACCATGTGATGAAAAAGCAGAGGGTAAAAAATGATATTGGTTTTGATAAGGCGCTCTATTAGAATAACGCATTTTTTTAATAATTAATGTTTTTAATATTTGATATGAAGTTTTTAAAAAAGCAAGGGGTTGATTGTGGCTGAGGTCAATGTTCGAAACTTTAATATCAATTTTGGTCCGCAACATCCTGCAGCGCATGGCGTTTTGCGCATGGTTCTAGAGTTGGACGGTGAAGTTGTTGAGCGTGTAGATCCACATATTGGATTATTGCATCGCGGTACCGAAAAATTAATGGAAACAAAGACCTATCTTCAAGCGGGTCCTTATCTAGATCGTTTAGATTATGTTGCTCCTATGAATCAGGAACACGCTTTTGTTCTTGCTATTGAAAAATTATTGGATATTGAAGTTCCTAAAAGGGGGCAACTAATACGTGTTTTATTTTGTGAAATTGGGCGTATTCTTAACCATTTGCTTAATGTAACGACACAGGCAATGGATGTTGGTGCTTTGACGCCTCCGCTTTGGGGGTTTGAGCAACGTGAAAGATTGATGATTTTTTATGAGCGTGCCTGTGGCGCTCGTCTTCATGCAAATTATTTTCGCCCCGGTGGTGTGCATCAGGATTTACCAGAATCTTTAGTTGAGGATATTGGTAATTTTATTGATTCATTTCTTGTTTCTCTTGGTAAACTTGATGCGCTTGTGACACCAAATCGGATTTTCAAACAGCGTAATGTAGATATTGGTGTCGTAAGTATTGATGAAGCTTGGGCACGTGGTTTTTCTGGAGTTATGATCCGTGGAGCTGGTGTGCCATGGGATTTGCGTAAAAGTCAGCCTTATGAATGTTATGATGAAATGGAATTTGATATTCCTATAGGTAAAAATAGTGATTGTTATGATCGCTATCTTATTCGTATGGAAGAAATGCGTCAATCAGCTAAAATTATGCGTCAATGCGTAGAACGGTTACTGGGGACTGAAAAGAATGGACCAGTTTCGAGTTTGGATCGCAAAATTGTACCACCAAAGCGGAGCGAAATGAAAAGCTCAATGGAGGCGCTGATTCATCACTTTAAACTCTATACGGAAGGGTTTCACACGCCCCCTGGAGAAGTGTATGTTGCTGTAGAGGCTCCAAAGGGTGAGTTTGGTGTTTATCTTGTTTCTGATGGAACCAATAAGCCTTATCGTGTCAAGTTGCGTGCTCCTGGATTTGCTCATCTCCAAGCTATGGATTTTTTAACTCGAGGCCATATGTTGGCAGATGCTACAGCTATTTTGGGTTCGATTGATATTGTTTTTGGGGAGGTTGATCGCTAATGTCCGTACGCCGTCTTGCAGATGATATCTATCAGCCCGCAGAGTTTTCTTTTACAAAAGAAAATCAAGTATGGGTAAAAAATACTATAGAAAAATATCCTGTCGGGCGTGAGCAATCGGCTGTCATTCCGTTATTAATGCGTGCGCAAGAGCAAGATGGTTGGGTGACACGTGCTGCGATTGAACATATCGCTCAAATTCTTTCTATGGCGTATATCCGTGTCTTAGAAGTTGCTACTTTTTATACTCAGTTTCAGCTTAAGCCTGTTGGAACAAAAGCGCATATTCAAGTTTGTGGGACAACACCTTGTATGTTACGTGGTTCTGATGAATTGATTAGAGTTTGTCAGAAAAAAATCCATCATGAACCTTTTACAACCAACCAGGATGGAACATTGTCATGGGAAGAGGTGGAGTGTCTTGGTGCTTGTGTTAATGCTCCCATGGTTATGATTTTTAAAGATACTTACGAAGATCTTACAGCTGAACGCCTTGAAGAGATTATAGATGCATTTGAGGCAGGAAAGGGTCCTGAGATAGCTGTTGGTCCGCAAAATAGTCGTAAATCGTCGGAGCCAATTAGTGGTTTAACATCTCTTCTTGATGATGAAGAAAAAAGTAAATCTCTCAAGGGATCAAAGAAAAAGGATAATAAGGGAATGGAATCTTAGTAAAATTCTTTTTTGAAAAGATATTCCATTATGTCACTCATTTATAACAACATTTGATTAAAAGTAGAAAGTTTCAAGATTTTTTTTAATTGCATTTGAGGAAAAGCTAAAAATGCTACGGGCAATAGAAAAAAAGGTGGGGTATGCTAGCTGATAAAGATCGTATCTTCACCAATATTTATGGTTTAAAAGACAAATCATTAAAGGCTGCGATGTCGCGTGGACATTGGAATGGTCTGAAAGGGATTATTGACAAAGGTCGTGATTGGATTATTGATGAGGTGAAGGCGTCGGGTTTACGCGGTCGTGGTGGTGCTGGTTTTTCTACCGGAATGAAATGGTCCTTTATGCCAAAGCATAGTGATGGGCGTCCTCATTATTTGGTTGTCAATGCTGATGAATCAGAGCCTGGGACATGTAAAGACCGTGATATTTTACGGCATGATCCCCATACTTTGATTGAAGGATGTGCAATCGCTACTTTTGCTATGGGAGCCAATGTTGCTTTTATTTATATTCGTGGTGAATATATTCGTGAGCGTGAAGCGCTACAAGCTGCCGTTGATGAATGTTATGATGCAGGTTTGCTTGGCAAAAAAACAAAATATGGGCATGCTTGCGATATTATCATTCATCATGGAGCTGGTGCTTATATTTGTGGTGAAGAAACAGCTCTTCTTGAAAGTCTTGAGGGAAAAAAGGGACAACCTCGGCTTAAACCACCATTTCCTGCCAATATGGGGATTTATGGCTGTCCAACAACAGTGAACAATGTAGAGTCCATTGCCGTTGTTCCAACAATTTTGCGGCGGGGAGCTTCGTGGTTTTCATCAATTGGGCGGGCGAATAATGTTGGCACGAAATTATTTATGGTTTCAGGGCATGTTAACGCCCCTTGTACATTTGAAGACGCTCTTGGTGTTTCATTCCGTGAATTAATTGAAAAACATACGGGTGGTATTCGTGGTGGATGGAATAATCTTTTAGCAGTTATTCCAGGGGGGGCTTCTTGTCCAGTTGTCCGTGGTGAGGATATGATCGATGCGATTATGGATTTTGATGGGATGCGAGATGTCGGGTCTTCTTTTGGCACAGGGGGAATGATTGTTATGGATAAATCAACCGATATTATCAAAGCAATTTGGCGTATAGCTGTTTTTTTTAAGCACGAGAGTTGTGGTCAGTGTACACCGTGTCGTGAGGGGACGGGTTGGATGATGCGTCTTTTAGGACGTATGGTTGAGGGAAGAGCGCAAAAACGCGAGATTGATCTTTTATTTGAGGTTTCTCAACAAGTTGAAGGGCATACTATCTGTGCTCTTGGCGATGCTGCAGCGTGGCCTGTACAAGGGCTGATTCGTAATTTCCGTCCAGAAATTGAACGTAGAATTGATGAATATACGCGAAATGTCGTCCAAAGAAAAAATATTGCTTTGGAAGTCGTGGGATAGAAAATTTTTTAAAGAGCAACCGAATGCAAATTTTAAGTGGATTATCCGCAGGTTGGATGGGTGATGATAAATATCAAAGTTGATGGCAAAGAGATTGAAGTTCCTGATTACTACACGCTGCTTCAGGCTGCCGAGGCAGCTGGGGCAGAAATACCACGTTTTTGTTTTCATGAATCTTTGTCAATTGCTGGAAATTGTCGCATGTGTTTGGTTGAGGTTAAGGGTGGTCCTCCAAAACCTCAGGCTTCTTGTGCTATGGGGGTTCGTGATTTACGGTTAGGACCTAACGGTGAAGCGCCTGAGATTTTTACCAATACGGAGATGGTAAAAAAAGCACGTGAAGGTGTTATGGAATTTCTTCTCATTAATCATCCTTTGGATTGTCCAGTATGTGATCAAGGGGGAGAATGTGATCTTCAAGATCAAGCAATGCTTTATGGGCGAGATTGTTCTCGTTATACAGAAAATAAACGTGCTGTAGAAGATAAATATATTGGGCCTCTTGTCAAAACTGTTATGACACGGTGTATTCATTGTACACGGTGTGTTCGTTTTACAACGGAAGTAGCAGGTATTTCTGAGCTTGGTTTGATCGGTCGTGGTGAAGATGCTGAAATTACGACGTATCTTGAAAAAGCTATGACATCTGAATTACAGGGAAATGTTATTGATCTTTGTCCTGTAGGGGCTTTAACCTCAAAACCTTATGCATTTCATGCCCGTCCGTGGGAATTGGTCAAAACGGAATCGATCGATGTGATGGATGCGCTTGGCAGCGCTATCCGTATTGATAGCCGCGGTCGTGAAGTTATGCGGATTATGCCGCGCACGAATGAAGATGTAAATGAGGAATGGATCTCTGATAAAACGCGTTTTATTTGGGATGGATTACGGACTCAGCGGCTAGATAGGCCATATGTACGCAAAGATGGAAAGCTTCAACCTGTCAGTTGGACAGAAGCTTTTGCAAAAATTAAAATGGTGATCTCTAAAATTTTTCCAGAAAAAATTGGAGCCATTGCTGGAGATCTTGCTTCTGTTGAAGAAATGTACGCCCTTAAGGCATTATTGAGTTCGTTGGGCTCAACGCTCTTTGATTGTCGCCAAAGAGGGGTTGCTTTATCGCCTGAGTTTGGGCGTTCGAGTTATATTTTTAATCCTACAATTGCAGGTATTGAACAGGCTGATGCTCTGCTTATTGTGGGATCTAATCCACGTCATGAAGCGGCTGTTTTAAATGCACGCATTTTAAAGCGCCAACGAATAGGAAATTTTCCTATTGCATTAATTGGAGAGAAAGTTGATTTACGTTATCCTTATTCTTACCTTGGATCTGGAAGTGATACATTAACGACACTTATTCGGGGAGAGGATGCTTTTTTAAATGTCTTAAGAGAAGCAAAGAGGCCTCTTATTCTTATTGGAGAGGGAGCGATTTCAGGAAATAAAGGTTTATCTGTTTTAAAAAACCTTGCTAAATTAGCGGATGATATTGGTGCTCTTAGTGAGACATGGAATGGATTTGGAGTTCTTCATAATGCAGCATCAACTGTTGGAGGGTTGGATATAGGCTTTACTTCTAAGCTTGGGGTTGCCAATATTCTAAAAACCTGTGAAGTTTTATTTCTACTTGGTGCTGATGAAGTAGAATTATCTGATACAAAAGCTTTTACAGTTTATATTGGTAGCCATGGTGACAATGGTGCGCATGCTGCTGATGTTATTTTGCCTGCATCTGCTTATACTGAAAAATCAGGGCTTTATGTAAATACAGAAGGGCGTGTTCAAATGACAAATCGGGCTGGTTTTGCTCCAGGTGAAGCAAAAGAAGATTGGGCTATTTTACGTGCTTTATCGGATGTTTTAGGACAAAGGCTTCCTTTTGATTCTCTTTCTCAATTAAGACAATGTTTGTTTAATGATTATCCACATCTTTGTGCCGTTGATGATATAGTGCCTTCTGATATAAGTAATCTTAAGGTGCTTGGTTCAAAAATGGTTTCTCTAGAGAGTCAAACATTTACTTCTATGATTAAAGACTTTTATTTGACAAATCCGATAGCACGTGCTTCTGCCGTTATGGCTGAATGTTCATCTCTTGCAAAAAACCGTGCTACGCAAACTGTAGAGTAAAGGCAAAGGAAAAGGAATAATGATGTATGATTTCTTTATGACTTGGCTGTTGCCATTACTTATTATCGTTGGAAAAACACTGCTTCTTTTAGTCGTTCTTTTGATCTTAGTTGCTTATCTTCTTTACGCAGATAGAAAAATTTGGGCAGCGGTACAATTGCGTCGTGGACCAAACGTTGTTGGCCCATGGGGTTTGTTACAGTCTTTTGCAGATCTAATTAAATTTGTTGTTAAGGAGCCTATTATCCCTGCAGGTGCAAATAAGGGTGTTTTTCTTTTAGCTCCTTTTGTTTCAGCGACACTTGCTTTATCAACTTGGGCTGTTATTCCTGTCAATGAGGGCTGGGAGGTTGCAAAGATTAATGTTGGCTTGCTTTATATTTTAGCCATTTCATCTCTTGAAGTTTATGGTGTTATTATGGGAGGATGGGCATCAAATTCAAAATATCCTTTCTTAGGAGCTCTTCGTTCGGCGGCACAAATGGTTTCTTATGAAGTTTCCATTGGTTTTGTGCTTGTGAGTGTCATTTTAATAAGTGGTTCGTTAGATCTCACAACAATTGTTCTTAAACAACGTCATGGTTTTGGTACAATTCTTGGTCTTCCTTTTAACAGTTTTCTCGATTGGAATTGGTTGGTCCTTTTTCCAATGTTTATTATATTTTTTATTTCTGCGCTTGCAGAGACAAACCGTCCTCCGTTCGATTTGGTGGAAGCAGAATCTGAACTTGTTGCTGGTCATATGGTTGAATATTCTTCAACGCCTTACATGCTCTTCTTTCTAGGTGAATATGTTGCGATTGTTTTAATGTGCGCATTAACAACCATTCTATTTCTGGGTGGTTGGTTGCCTCCTTTAGATGTTTGGTGGCTTAATTGGGTTCCTGGTATCATTTGGTTTGTTTTAAAAGTCTGTTTTGTATTTTTTTGGTTTGCTATGGTTAAAGCTTTTGTTCCACGTTATCGCTATGATCAGCTCATGCGGCTTGGTTGGAAGGTTTTTCTTCCTCTCTCACTAGCAATGGTTGTGATAACTGCTGCTTTTTTAAAATTTACGGATTTCGTTTAAGAGGAGATTTTACGATGTCAGGTTTCATTCAGGCGGCAAAGTCACTTCTTCTATTGGAATTCGTGAGTGCTTTTTTCTTAGCTATGCGTCAATTTTTTTCACCAAAGCCCACAATTAATTATCCTTATGAAAAAGGTTTTGTATCTCAGCGTTTTCGCGGTGAGCATGCATTGCGTCGCTATCCAAATGGTGAAGAACGGTGTATTGCTTGTAAATTATGTGAAGCAATTTGCCCTGCACAAGCGATTACAATTGAGGCAGGTCCGCGACGTAATGATGGTACACGGAGAACTGTCCGTTATGATATCGATATGGTTAAATGTATCTACTGCGGTTTTTGTCAAGAAGCGTGTCCGGTAGAAGCTATTGTTGAGGGACCAAATTTTGAATTTGCAACAGAAACACGTGAAGAACTCTATTATGATAAAGAAAAACTTTTAATGAATGGAGATCGTTGGGAACGAGAAATTTCTCGAAATATATTGATGGATGCGCCTTATCGTTAAGTGTATCATTAAATGAGGTGTCGGATAGTTTTCCGATAAATTGTAATCTGGTATGAAGTTTATACCAATTGTTTGAATAATTAAGGAGAAGCCTATGCTAACAGATCTAGCGGCGGCATTTTTCTATTTGTTTGCTTTTATTATGCTAACAAGTGCAGTTATTGTTATTACAGCACGCAATCCGGTGCATTCTGTTTTGTTTTTAATCCTCGCATTTTTTAATGCTGCGGCTTTATTTTTACTTGCAGGAGCAGAGTTTTTAGGGCTTATTCTGCTTGTTGTGTATGTTGGAGCTGTCGCTGTTTTATTTTTATTTGTCGTTATGATGCTTGATGTCGATTTTGCTGAATTAAAGAGTGGAACTCTTCGGTATGCTCCTATTGGAGCTCTTATTGGCGTTATTATCGCTGTAGAATTGATTGTTGTTTTTGTAAGTAGCTATTTTTCTCCAGTCTTGAGAGCGCATGTTACGCAACCAATGCCAGATTTAGCGCAGCGAACAAATACACAGGCATTAGGAGATATCCTCTATACGGATTATGTTTTCTATTTTCAAATTGCTGGAATAATTTTATTGGTTGCAATGATTGGTGCTATTGTTTTAACACTTCGTCATAAATTAGGAGTAAAGAGGCAATCTATTGCAGAGCAAGTTTCTAGAACGGTAGAAAGTGCCATTGAAATCAAGCAAGTTGAATCAGGAAAAGGTATTTAAGGGGGGCTATATAGATGTATATTGATATTACGCATTATCTCACAGTTTCTGCTTTGATGTTTACAATTGGTATTGCTGGAATTTTTCTCAACAGAAAAAACGTGATTATTATCTTGATGTCTATTGAGCTTATATTACTCTCAGTTAATCTTAATTTTGTTGCATTTTCAGCGTTTCTTCATGATCTCGTTGGGCAGATATTTGCTCTATTTGTCTTAACCGTAGCAGCTGCTGAAGCTGCCATTGGTTTAGCAATTCTTGTCGTTTTTTTCCGTAATCGTGGTTCCATTGCGGTTGAAGATGTTAATGTAATGAAAGGCTAACCAGTGATGTATTATACGATTGTCTTTCTTCCGCTTTTGGGTTTTCTCATTGCTGCACTAGGTGGGAAAACGATAGGAGATCGTGCGAGTGAATTGATAACATGTAGTTTTATGGTGATTGTTGCCATATTGTCGTGGGTGGCTTTTTTTAGTATTGCGCTTGGTCATACTCCAGTAATTGATGTATTGGTATTACATTGGATGACTGTTGGTGGCTTAAGCTTTAACTGGGCTTTACATATTGATACATTAACAGCAGTCATGCTTATTGTTGTAAACAGTGTTTCGGCATTAGTGCATATTTATTCAATTGGTTATATGCATCATGACCCCTCAAGATCCCGTTTTTTTTCTTATCTTTCTTTGTTTACATTTATGATGCTTATGTTGGTGACCTCCAATAATTTGATCCAAATGTTTTTTGGATGGGAAGGTGTAGGACTTGCTTCTTATCTGTTAATTGGTTTTTGGTTTCAACGCGATTCTGCTAATAAGGCTGCAATGAAAGCTTTTGTCGTCAATCGTGTTGGAGATTTTGGTTTTCTCTTAGGAATATTTAGTATTTTTGTTTTATTTCAATCGGTTGATTTTAGCTCTATTTTTGCAAAAGCTGCAAACAATAACTTTATACAAAATATGACATTTTTAGGTTGGCAGTTTGATGGACAAATGGCAATTACCATTACATGTCTTTTATTATTTATTGGTGCGATGGGAAAATCAGCACAATTTCTCTTACATACTTGGCTTCCTGATGCAATGGAGGGACCTACACCTGTATCAGCACTTATTCATGCAGCGACAATGGTAACGGCTGGTGTTTTTATGGTTGCGCGTATGTCGCCAATTTTTGAACTTTCTTCAACTGCTTTGACCGTGATTATTATTGTTGGAGCAACAACGGCATTTTTTGCAGCAACTGTGGGGTTAGTGCAGAATGATATTAAGCGTGTTATTGCTTATTCTACATGTTCTCAACTTGGTTATATGTTTGTTGCATTAGGTGTTGGAGCTTATGGAGCTGCTGTCTTTCATCTTTTTACGCATGCTTTTTTTAAAGCATTATTGTTTCTTGGTGCGGGCTCTGTCATTCATGCTGTATCTGATGAACAAGATATGCGAAAAATGGGCGGGTTACGCAAACATATAAAGGTCACCTATTGGATGATGATGGTCGGGACCATTGCATTGACCGGTGTTGGCGTTCCTGGAACACTTTTTGGGACTGCGGGTTTTTTCTCAAAAGATGCGATTATAGAGTCTGCTTTTGCATCCCATAATATTGCTTCAGGGTATGCTTTTTATCTTCTTGTTTTTGCAGCCTTATTAACAAGCTTTTATTCATGGCGGCTTATCTTTATGACGTTCCATGGAAAACCACGAGCAACTGTTGATGTTATGCATCATGTACATGAATCGCCCCCAGTGATGTTGATCCCCCTCTTTATTTTATCTATTGGAGCAATATTTGCTGGTGTTATTTTCCAACCTTATTTTTTTGGTGATTTATACGATACTTTTTGGAAGGGAGCATTGTTTACAAGCAGCCACAATCATATCCTTCATGATGCCCACCATGTTTTGAATTGGGTAAAATGGTCGCCCTTTGTAGCAATGATTTTTGGATTTATGTTGGCCTATTTATTTTACATTGTTGCTCCATCTCTTCCCAAAAAAATGGCTCGTATTATGCCGGGAGTGTATCACTTTCTTTACCAAAAATGGTATTTCGATCAATTATATAACTTTTTATTTGTCCGTCCTACCTTTAGAATTGGTTGTTTTCTTTGGAAAGTAGGAGACGGTAAAATTATTGATGGTCTAGGTCCGAATGGGATTGCAGCACGTGTTGTTGATATTACAAATAGAGTTGTTCGAATGCAGACAGGCTATCTTTATCACTATGCATTTGCGATGCTTATAGGCGTTGCATTGCTCATTACATGGATGATGATCGGGGGCGTAAACCAATGATTGATTGGCCTATTCTTTCTACGGTTACATTTTTGCCGCTTGTTGGTGTGCTTTTGATTTTGTTTATCAAAGATGATAGTGAAGCTGCGCGCAATAATATACGTAATGTTGCGTTTTTTACGACTATATTTGTTTTTATTATTTCTTTAATTATTTGGATAGGATTTGATTCTAGCAACCCAAACTTTCAAATGGTTGAAAAATTCAATTGGTTGGGGAGTGGTATTAGTTATCATATGGGGATTGATGGCATTTCTATTCTTTTTGTTGTTCTCTCAGCTTTTCTTTTGCCTTTCTGTATTTTAGCAAGTTGGGAGAATGTTAAAGAGAGATTAAAAGCTTATATGATTGCTTTTCTGCTTCTTGAAGTCGCGATTATTGGCGTCTTTTGTGCTCTTGACGCAATATTATTTTATGTTTTTTTTGAAGGCAGCCTCATTCCAATGTTTATCATTATAGGTGTGTGGGGTGGAGCACGTCGTGTTTATGCAAGTATCAAGTTTTTCTTATACACTTTACTCGGTTCAGTGCTTATGTTGGTTGCTCTTATGACTATGTACTGGGAAGCAGGAACACTTGATATACCGACTTTACTCAATTATCAGTTTCCTGCTCATATGCAAATATGGTTATGGCTTGCATTTTTTGCTTCTTTTGCTGTTAAAATGCCGATGTGGCCAGTTCATACATGGCTTCCTGATGCTCACGTAGAAGCACCTACAGCGGGTTCTGTTATTTTAGCTGGTGTCTTGCTCAAATTAGGTGGATATGGTTTTCTTCGTTTTTCTTTACCAATGTTTCCTATCGCTTCAGCAGATTTTGCACCTTTGGTTTTCACATTATCGCTTATCGCTATTATTTATACGTCTTTGGTTGCACTTGTTCAAAGTGACATAAAAAAGCTTATAGCTTATTCTTCGATAGCGCATATGGGATATGTGACCATGGGCATTTTTGCAGCGAATGAACAGGGGATACAAGGGGCTATTTATCAGATGCTATCCCATGGAATTGTTTCAGCAGCTTTATTTCTTTGTGTTGGCGTTATCTATGATCGCTTGCATACGCGTGAAATTGCAGCGTTTGGTGGTTTAGTAAATAACATGCCCAAATATGCTGTTGTTTTTTTGATCTTTACCATGGCGAATGTTGGTTTACCTGGAAGTTCAGGATTTTTAGGTGAATTTTTAACCTTAATAGGCGTTTTTCAAGTAAATAAATTGGTTGTTGTTTTTGCTACAACGGGTGTTATTTTATCGGCTGCCTATGCCCTTTATCTTTATCGGCGTGTGGTTTTTGGTTCTTTGGATAAAGAGAATTTAAAAGTCCTTATAGACCTCTCTTCAAGAGAAAAATTTATTCTTTATCCAATGGTTATTCTAACAATATTTTTTGGTGTCTATCCAACGCCTATTCTTAAAGCAACGGCGTTTTCCGTAGAAGCCCTCATCAATAAATTGCACTAGATAAGGGAAGAATGCATATGCAAAATGAAATGATAGCACAATTAGTCTTAATTCTTCCAGAGATTTCAATAGCATTAGGAGGAATAGTGTTGCTTTTGATTGGTGTTTATTCCAACACACGTTCCTCTTTAACTGTAACGGGGCTGGCCATTGCTCTTTTTGTTGCAACCATTGTTATGATTGTTGTTTTTCCGAAGACTGGCTTATTTCAAACCAATGCGCTCATTATTGACTCTTTTGGTCGTTATATGAAAATCTTAACGCTTATTGGCGCACTTTTTGCTCTCATTATGTCTGTTGGTTTTAACAGTTCTCAAAAGTTTGATGTATTTGAATTTCCTGTGCTTGTTCTTTTCGCAACTCTTGGCATGATGCTGATGATTTCAGCAGGCAATATGCTGTCACTTTATATGGGGTTGGAATTACAATCCTTAGCTTTATATGTCCTTGCTGCAATTAATCGTGATAATGTAAAATCTTCTGAAGCTGGTATAAAATATTTTGTTTTAGGGGCGTTATCTTCAGGATTGTTGCTTTATGGTATTTCTTTGCTTTATGGCTTTACTGGTCAAATTAGTTTTCACGAAATTGCCATTGCTTTGAAAGGTGAAAACTTACAATTAGGGGTTGTTTTTGCAATTGTTTTTATTTTAGCCGGTTTGGCATTCAAAATTTCTGCAGTTCCATTTCATATGTGGACTCCTGATGTTTATGAAGGAGCGCCCACACCTATTACAGCATTTTTTGCTGGTGCTCCTAAAATTGCCGCGATGGCACTCATTATTCGTCTTATGGTTATGACTTTTATTCCACTAAGTCATTCTGATGGCTCTATGCCTGCATGGCAACAAATTTTGGTGTTCATGGCTCTTACATCAATGATACTTGGTGCTTTTGCTGCAATTGGTCAGAGCAATATTAAACGTTTGATGGCTTATTCCTCCATTGGTCACATGGGGTATGCGCTAGTTGGTTTATCTGCTGGAGATATGCTTGGGATAAAAAGCGTTATTCTTTATATGACTATTTATCTTGGAATGACGATTGGTTCATTTGCCTTTATTCTTGGAATGCGCTCGAATAATGGAAATGTTGAGAATATTTATGATCTTTCAGGTCTCATAAAGACAAATCCGTTTATGGCTGTTGTGATGACAATACAACTGTTCTCGCTAGCAAGCATACCGCCTATGGCCGGTTTTTTTGGGAAATGGTATACATTTTCTGCTGCTGTCCATGCTGGACTTACTCCACTCGCTGTCGTTGGGATGATAGCGTCTGTTGTTGGGGCCTTTTACTATTTGCGAGTCATTAAAATTATGTGGTTTGATGATGCAAAAGCGCATTTTGTTGCTTTATCGAATGAGCTTCAATTTTGTCTTGGTCTTTCTGCTTTCTTTATTTTGTTTTACATGCTTTTTGGAATTTGGTTCACTGAGTTAGCAGAAAAAGCAGCAGCAGCATTGTTTTAATAAATATGGTTTATATTTTATCAGATTTTGCACAAAAACAGGGATACACTGTTGAATTGCACAGTACTGTCGATTCAACAAATCTCATTGCACAACGAAAAGCACAAGCTGGTCATCAAGGTTATCTTTGGATTGTTGCACAAGAACAATTACAGGGAAGAGCGAGAAGAGGGAGGACTTGGTCTAGTCCTAAAGGGAACCTTTATTCTAGTCTTTTGTTAATTGATGATATTGTGCATCAAACTGCTGCTCAACTTGGTTTTGTTGCTGGAGTAAGTGTGGCAGAGGCAATAAAACAATTTATAAAAGATGAAAAGCAAACAAACAATATTGTGAGCTTAAAATGGCCAAACGATATTTTGCTCAAAGGTGTGAAAAGCTCTGGAATTTTGCTCGAGATTTTAAAATTGTCATCACAACAATATGCATTGGTTATTGGTATTGGAATAAATGTGAAATATAATTATGAAAACGCACTCTATCCCACTTCAAGTTTAAAGAATATTGGTTTGCATATTGAAGCAGAACAGTTATTTACGGTTTTGACGGAGTGTTTTTCTAAAAACTATCTCCTTTGGAAAAAATCAGGAGGACGCAATATAATTCGCGAAAAATGGCTTTTATACTCTGCTCATCTTGGGCAGCATGTCAAAATAATCAATGATGAAAAAGTCATCGAGGGTATTTTTGATGGTCTTGATAGTGATTTTAACTGCATCATAAAACAAAATAATGGTCAAACAGCCATTATAACAGCTGGGGATGTTCATTTTGGTTCAGCTGCTTCTGCTCATGCAAATCGTATTAATTGATAAAGTTTTATTTCATCATCAGATTATCTTAATGATTTAGGAGATGTTTATGGTTGCGGCCAACGAGAATGAATTTGTTTTTTTACCTTTAGGAGGAGTAGGTGAAATAGGGATGAATCTCGCTGCTTATGGATTTGGTCCTGAAAATTTTCGTGAATGGTTGCTTGTTGATATGGGAGTTAGTTTTGCTGGACCTGAATTACCCGGAGCAGATCTCATTTTGCCTGATATTCGTTTTCTAGAAAGTGAAAAATACAATATTCATGGTCTTGTTTTAACACATGCTCATGAAGATCATTATGGGGCCGTTCTTGATTTGTGGCCAAAGTTACAGATTCCAATTTACTGTACGCCTTTTACGGCAGGATTATTGGAAAGTAAAAGGCAAGCAGATTTTGAATCTCAAAAAATTTTACTCAATATTTTTCAAGCTGGTGATTGTTTTCAGGTAGGTTCCTTCGCTGTAGAGGCTATAGCTGTTAATCATTCAATACCAGAAGCTGTCTCTTTGGCAATTACAACGTCTTTAGGAACCGTAATCCATACGGGTGATTGGAAAATTGATCATACCCCTTCATTTGGGGCTGTAACGGATGAAAAAAGATTTCGTGCTTTAGGCAAAAAAGGTGTTTTAGCATTACTTTGTGATTCCACAAATGCGTGTCGGGATGGTATATCTCCATCAGAACAGCAGGTTCAAACCAGTCTTTCTGAGATTATTTTGAAAGCTAAAGGGCGCGTTGCGATAGCAACTTTTGCTTCTAATATTGGTCGGATACGTTCTATTGCTCTTGCTGCTGAAGCTTCTGGGCGTAAGGTACTCGTCATTGGGCGTTCCCTTAAGCGAAGTATTATGGTTGCACAAGAGCTTGGTTATATGAATGGTTTAGCGCCATTTGTAACAGAAGATGATTATGGTTACATCCCGCGAAAAGATCTTGTTTTAATCGTCACAGGAAGCCAAGGTGAGCCGTGTGCTGCTTTGGCTAAACTTTCACGTGATGGAATGAGGAATATTGCACTCTCCGCTGGTGATACCGTTATTTATTCATCACGAAGTATTCCAGGAAACGAAAAATCTATTCTTGAGGTACAAAATCGTTTCATTGATTTGGGTATTGAAATTATTACGAATGAAGATGCTCTTGTTCATGTTTCAGGTCATCCCCGTCGTTCAGAACTTTTACAGATGTATGATTGGATAAAGCCACAGATACTTGTTCCTGTACATGGGGAAGCAATGCATCTTAAGGCTCATGCAACTTTAGCCCGTCAAGCAGGTATTCAAACTGTTATGGATATCAGAAATGGCCATATGTTACGTCTCGCACCAAAGCCTGTAAAAGTTGTTGATCAAGTTCCTGTTGGACGTATCTATAAGGATGGTTGCCTAATTGGGGATGAAGATGAATTAGGGATTCGTGAACGCCGCAAACTCAGTTATGCTGGTCATGTTACTATTTCTCTCCATATAAATAATAAGTATGAATTATTGGGGGATATAGGTCTATCAACATTCGGATTACCTGAAAATAATGGAAAGGGGGAGAGTTTGAAAGATATTCTTTTAGATATTGTAGAAAATACAGTTTATAACATCCCACGGCTAAAACGGAACAATAATGAACTTATTCGAGAGGCAACACGACGTGCAGTAAGAGCAGCTGTTCATGACATTTGGCAAAAAAAACCTATCTGTACAGTTTTTTTACATCGGTCAAAATAAAGAATTTTCCTATTACGTTATTTAAAGAGAAAAGCATTTTTATTTTATTGCTAAATAAGAAAAATAGAGAATAGAGCACAATAAATTTTGAAACAATAAGATCGTTATATTTGCAAGTATTCAGAATGCGGCTATAGATGAATGGAGAGTGTGTTAAATTGTTTCAATATGGTAGATCTGATTAGGAGTTAATTATTTCAATGCGTCTTTCTCAATATTTCCTTCCCTTGTTAAAAGAGAACCCTAAAGAAGCAGAAATTGTTTCTCATCGTTTTATGTTGCGTGCTGGGATGATTCGACAGCAAACATCAGGAATTTATTCTTGGCTTCCTTTGGGAAAAAAAGTGCTTGATAAAGTTTGTAAAATTATTCGTGAGGAGCAAGAACGCGCTGGTGCAATAGAAATATTGATGCCTACAATCCAATCTGCTGATCTTTGGCGTGAAAGCGGTCGCTATGATGATTATGGTTTAGAAATGCTCCGCATTAAAGATCGTCAAAAACGTGATTTACTTTATGGTCCTACCAATGAAGAGATGGTAACAGATATTTTTCGCTCATATGTTCGTTCTTATAAAGATCTTCCGCTTAATTTGTATCATATTCAATGGAAATTTCGTGATGAAATTCGTCCACGTTTTGGTGTGATGCGGGCACGAGAATTTTTAATGAAAGATGCTTATTCTTTTGATCTTGATTATGAGGGTTCTAAAACGTCTTATAATCGTATGTTTGTTGCTTATTTACGCACTTTTTTTCGCCTTGGTTTAAAAGCAATTCCCATGCGTGCTGACACAGGTCCCATTGGGGGGGAGCTCAGTCATGAATTTATCATTTTGGCTGAAACGGGAGAGAGCGCTATCTTCTGTGATAGACAATTTCTTGAACTTACCGTTCCCCATAGTTCAATCGATTTTAGTGATAAAGCTGTTTTAGATGATATCGTTAAACAGTGGACATCTTTTTATGCAGCAACAGAAGAAATGCATGAGGAAGAAGAGTGGGCTAAAATTTCTGAGAATAATCGTCTTTCAGCGCGTGGTATTGAAGTTGGGCATATTTTTCACTTTGGCACTAAATACTCTGCTCCAATGGGAGCAAAAGTTATGGGACAAGATGGAAAGGAGCATGTGGTCTCTATGGGATCTTATGGTATTGGACCTTCGCGTCTTGTTGCGGCCGCTATTGAGGCTTCTCATGATGAAAATGGTATTATTTGGCCAAAGTCGATGGCACCGTTCGATTTTGGGATTATCAATATGAAACCCGATGATGAAAAATGTACACATACATGTGAGATTCTCTATCAAGGATTAAAGGATGCTGGTTTTGACCCATTATTAGATGATAGAAATGAACGTCCTGGATCAAAATTTGCAACCATGGATTTGATTGGTTTGCCAAAGCAAATCATTGTTGGTCCTAACAGCATTGCACAAAATGAAGTTGAAATTAAAGATCGCAAAACAGGTGTAAAAAAATCTCTAAAGGTTGAAGATGTACTCAGCCAACTTTCTATAATTTAATAGGAAATGTTATGAAAAGGCTGAAAAATAAAGTTTTTTCATCTTATGAGTGGATGATCGCTTTTCGTTATATGATTCCCAATAAAAAACATGCCGTTGCCTCTGTTATTTCAATTATTTCTCTTATTGGGATTATGTTGGGCGTATTTGCTCTGGTTGTTGTTATGGCGGTGATGAATGGCTTTCGTACAGAACTTCTCAATCGTATTCTTGGTATGAATGGACATCTTATTGTTCAAACAGTTGATTCTGGTTTTTCTGATTATAAAACTCTTATTTCTTCTTTAGAATCTACAAATGGCGTGAAGTTTGCTTTACCTGTTATTGAAGGTCAGGCGCTTGTTCAAGGTGACGTTCAAGGAAGCTCTGGCGCTTTAGTTCGCGGTATGCGCAAACAAGATTTAGAAAAGCTTAAAACAGTATCTCAAAATATTAAATTAGGATCGCTCTCTCAGTTTGATAAAGAAGAAGGAGTTGCAATTGGAAGTGGCTTAGCAGAAAAATTGGGACTTACAGTTGGAAGAGATCTTCGCATTATAACTCCAGATGGTGATGAGACTCCTTTTGGCGTTACTCCGCGCGTGAAAGCTTATAAAGTCGTTGCTATTTTTGAAGTTGGTATGTCTGAATATGATTCAATATTTATCTTTATGCCTCTTCATGAAGCACAAATGTTTTTTAATTTAGGAGATAAAGTTCAGTCTTTAGAGTTATTTCTAAATAATCCTGATGCCGTTGATCAAATAAAACCCGTTGTAGAAAAAGCAGTTGATCAACAGGTTTATTTAATTGATTGGCGTACACGCAATCAGGCTTTTTTTTCAGCTTTACAAATTGAACGAAATGTTATGTTTTTTATTCTTTCTTTGATCGTTCTTGTTGCTGCTTTAAATATTATTTCAGGTCTGATTATGCTTGTAAAAGATAAAAGTCATGATATTGCAATTTTACGCACGATGGGCGCTCAACAGAGTGCGATTTTGCGTATATTTATTATCACAGGAATGATGATTGGTTTTATTGGAACTATATTGGGCTTAATTTTAGGTGTTATTGCGACCGTGAATATTAATCATATTCAAGACTTTATTTCTTGGTTATTTAATGTCGACGTTTTTAATCCCCAACTTTATTTTTTGACAAAATTGCCTGCACAAATTGAGTGGAAACAGACCATCTTGGTTGCTATGATGGCTTTATTCTTGTCATTTCTTGCTGCTCTCATTCCAGCATGGCGTGCTGCTAAGCTAGATCCCGTACAAGCTTTGAGGTATGAATAATGACAGCTATTTTAGAGCTTGTAGAGATTGAAAGGCGATTTTTTGAGAGTGATAAGCCGCTCATTATTTTAAATAAAGCAAATTTTATCCTTAATAGGGGAGAGCTTGTGGCACTTGTTGCACCATCTGGTGCTGGAAAATCAACACTTCTGCATATTGCTGGATTATTAGAAAAACCAACAGCTGGTGATGTGTTGTTACGAGGTGTTTCTTGTGCAAAGCGTTCTGATAGTGAGCGAACAGCTATCAGACGAAATGATATTGGTTTTGTTTATCAATTTCATCATTTACTACCAGAGTTTACGGCTTTAGAAAATGTCATGATACCGCAAATGATAGCAGGATTAAAAAAGTCCATAGCAGAAGATCGTGCGCGTAAATTATTGACGTATCTGCGTGTTTCGCATCGTGCTAACCATCGTCCCTCAGAGTTATCGGGAGGAGAACAACAACGTGTTGCTATTGCACGTGCAGTAGCAAATGGCCCTTCTGTTCTTTTGGCCGATGAACCTACAGGCAATCTTGATCCAGTAACTTCAGCTTACGTCTTTCAAGCTTTATCTGTTCTGGTTCGTCAGTCTGGTCTTTCTGCTCTTATTGCAACACATAATTACGCTTTGGCTAAGCAAATGCATCGTCGAATTACACTTAAAGAACAAAAGATTATAGAACTTCCTTAAAAGCAAGGTACAAATTTTATACGACAAATTGAATAGTTTATATTACTTTATTCAAGGAGATTTTTTTATGACAGTTTTTGTCGATGACAAAAATCAATTGGATGCGCGTCGTCGCCGTTTGATTTTTCGTGCATGGCATCGTGGTATTCGTGAAATGGATCTCATTTTTGGACATTATGTCGATGCTCATATTACTGGAATGAATGATAGAACCCTCTCTGAGCTTGAGTATATTATGTCTTTTGATGATCGTGATTTACTCACATGGATTACTGGAGAAATTTCACCGCCATCTGAAATTGATAGTCCACTTTTTCGTGATATTGCTAATTATCGTACTTGCTTAAGTTATTGATCCCAATGCCTATATTTAAAAAAATTGTTATTCCCCAAAACAGTTCTGTTCGTATGATTTTTGATGGCGTTACTGATGGATTTGAAGCCTTTGCGCTTGCTAAGTTAAGTTCAGAAATTACACAAGGTAAACCGCTCCTCTATGTTGTTCATGACGGAACAAAAATTGCGCATTTACAACAAGTTTTAAATTTTATTGAACCCAATTTACCCGTACTTCAATTTCCTGCATGGGATTGTTTGCCTTATGATCGCGTATCACCAGGAATTGCTGTCATGGCTCGTCGACTATCAGCATTGGCACGCATAGCAAATTTACGTCAAAATCCACATCCTGCAATTATATTAACAACAGCAAATGCAATTATGCAAAAGTTGCCTCCTCGTGAAATGATAGAAGCTCAGCTTATTCACTTACATGTTGGCCAACGCAATAACATGGGGAATCTAATTCAATTCCTAGAAACCAATGGTTTTGAACGCGTTACGGTTGTCCGTGATGTTGGTGAGTTTGCTGTAAGAGGAGGAATACTTGATATCTTTTCTCCTATGGATGTTGAACCTTTACGTCTTGATTTTTTTGGAGATACCCTGGAAAGTATCCGCGTATTTGATCCAGAAAGTCAAAGGACAACACGTCAAAAAACTGAACTTTTATTACAGGCAATGAGTGAGGTTGTTCTTACACCAGAACGCATCAGCCGATTTAAAAGCAATTATACCCGTACATTTGGTGTATCACAAAAAAATAACATGCTTTATGAAGCAATTGCTCAAGGTCGGCGTTTTGCCGGTATGGAACATTGGCTTCCTTTTTTTTATGAAAACCTTGACACTTTTTTTGACCATTGTGGCAACCTACCGCTTGTTTTTGAGCATCTTATAGAAGAAGTTTTCATTGAGCGCTATCGCCTTATTGAAGACTATTATAATGCGCGTAAAGAGCGCGAAAATGATAAAGAAATTTCTACTTCTTATCATCCAATAGACCCTAGTCTTCTTTATTTAACGCCAGAGCGTGTTTTGGAATGTGTGCAACAATCTTCACAGCGTATTGATTTTTCACCTTTTAATATTCCACAAAGTTTGGAACAAACAGTTATTCACACCAATGTTAAACAGGGATATGATTTTGTAAAAGAGCGTAATGCGCAAGAAAAAAATGTTTTTTCAAGTGTTATTGATCATATCGCCTCTTTACGCACTGCTGGCAAAAAAGTACTTTTAGCGTGTTGGAGTGAAGGGTCTCTCAATCGTTTGATACAAGTTCTTGATGAGCATGGATTGAAAAAAATAGATGTTGTAAAATCCTTGCAAACTGTCAAAGCAACACCACGAGATCATATATTAGCAGCTGTTATCATGATAGAACATGGTTTTGAGGCTGAAGATTTAGCTATTATAGCAGAGCAGGATATCCTAGGTGATCGCTTCATCAGATCACCAAAGCGGCGTAAGAATAATACAAATTTTATTTCTGAAATTTCTGCTTTAAATTCTGGTGATATTGTTGTGCATATCGACCACGGTATTGGCCAATTTGTTGGTCTTAAAACCATCACAACCACTGGAATTTTACGAGATTGCCTTGAAATTAAATATGCTGGAGGTGATCTCCTCTTTTTACCTGTTGAAAATATTGAGCTTCTCTCACGTTATGGTTCAGAAGGAACAGAGGTAACTTTAGATAAATTAGGGGGTGTTGCTTGGCAAGCACGTAAAGCGCGGCTTAAAAAACATTTGTTGGAAATGGCAGGGCAATTAATCCGTATAGCTGCAGAGCGTATGACACGTGCTGCACCTGCTGTATTTCCACCAACTGGACTATTTGATGAGTTTGTTGCTTGCTTTCCCTATGAAGAAACGGAAGATCAAATGAATGCAATTGATGCTGTTTTGGACGATTTAGCATCAGGCAAACCGATGGATCGCTTGATATGCGGTGATGTTGGTTTTGGAAAAACCGAAGTAGCCATACGAAGTGCTTTTGTTGCAGCATTAAATGGATATCAAGTTGCTGTTGTTGTACCGACAACGTTGCTTTCACGTCAACATTACAAGACGTTTATTTCGCGTTTTCAAGGATTGCCAGTTAAAATTGGTCATGCTTCAAGGCTTGTAAAAACGAAAGAGCTTGCACAAGTTAAAAAAGGTATTTCAGATGGTACAATCGATATTGTCATTGGAACCCATGCATTATTAAGTGATGCAGTCAATTTTTCACGGTTAGGGCTTCTTATCATTGATGAAGAACAACATTTTGGTGTAAAACACAAAGAGCGTTTAAAAGAGCTTAAAAGTGATATACATGTTCTCACACTTTCAGCAACCCCTATACCACGCACTTTAGGGTTAGCATTATCAGGGGTACGTGAACTTTCATTAATAACAACACCCCCCATTGATAGAATGGCGGTTCGTACTTTTATTTCACCGTTTGATGCACTTGTTATACGAGAAACCCTGCTTCGAGAATATTATCGTGGTGGACAAAGTTTCTATGTATGTCCTCGTATTTCTGATTTAGCTTTTGTAGAAGAATATTTCAAAACACATGTGCCAGAACTCAAATTCGTTGTGGCCCATGGACAAATGCCGGCTGGGCAACTTGATGATATTATGAATGCATTTTATGATGGGCAATATGATGTTTTGCTATCGACAACCATTATTGAATCCGGTCTTGATATTCCAACAGCCAATACATTAATTGTACATCGTGCAGAAATGTTCGGTCTTTCTGCACTCTATCAGTTACGAGGAAGGGTAGGGCGCTCAAAACAACGTGCTTATGCACTCTTTACATTTCCTTCTGGTAAAGTTTTAACGCCTGCAGCTGATCGTCGTCTTAAAGTGTTACAATCTCTTGATACACTGGGCGCTGGATTTCAATTAGCAAGCCACGATATGGATATTCGTGGTTCAGGCAACTTTTTAGGAGAAGAACAATCAGGACATATCAAAGAAGTTGGTTTTGAACTTTATCAAAAAATGCTTGAGGAAGCTGTTACTGAATTAAAAGATGGAGAGCAAAGTGAGGATAAACAATGGTCTCCTCAAATTTCACTTGGTACAACAGTGATGATACCAGAAAGTTTTGTTCCTGACTTATCATTACGTATGGGGCTTTACCGACGCTTGACAGAACTTAAGAATTTAGAACAAATTGATGAATTCGCAGCAGAGTTAATCGATCGCTTTGGTCCTTTACCCCTTGAAGTTCAACACATCCTTAAAGTCTTTCATATCAAAACATTGTGTCGAAAAGCGCATGTAGAGAAATTAGATACAGGACCAAAGGGGATTGTTATACAGTTTCGTAATAACTATTTCACAAATAGCGTTGCTCTTGTTCAGTGGATAGGAAAACAAGGTTCAATGGCAAAAATTCGTCCAGATCAAAGTATCGCTCTTATTCGAGATTGGGCTAGCGTTGATGAAAGACTTATTGGAGCGACAACAATTATGATGCAGCTTGTAGAAATGGCAGAACAACATTCTGTTTAAAAAATATCTTTATTATTTCAGAACTATTACTTATTTTCATAAACTTATTCTATGAAAATACACATGTATCGATTTTTTTATAAGAATAAAATTTAAATTTATAATAAAATAACTCCTTACTTATTTATTTTGAATTCTTTATTATAACACGTATTGATATAATATAACAGCAGCCTTTTGCAAGTCGAGCCTTTTGAAAAAACTTAATCAAGGCGATTATGAAGCCGTACCCGTTGAATTACAGAAATGGAATAAGGTAGGTGGAAAGCTTCTTGCTGGTTTAGCCAACCGTCGAGCAGCGGAAGC
>NZ_JBHIQI010000007.1:0-96570 GCF_042196465.1 Bartonella sp. AD13SXNS | reverse complement strand
AAAGGCTTTCATAATAAGCGTATTTTTAACAAAACTTCTTTGCAAATTAATCGCTCTATATTTGGCTAGCAAAATTAGCCACCCCAATTATGGAGGCGTTATCTTTTAGAATAGAGCATTCTTTAAACATTATAGCTCTTATCTAAAAATTTAGAAAAATCCCATGCCTTGTGATGTTATAACGATTTTGAAGTTTGTTTGCTTATCTTGTCTAAAGAGATGCCCTCAAATTTGAGGAGACCTCATTTGGTTTCGAATTTTTAAACTATAACTTTTAAAACGTTTTTTAGTACCAAGTCTAAAGTAGGTAGTAATTCTACTGCCATGGCATTATTCGCTTCCATTCTTTTGTGGAAGCAAATATAGTCCCGTTTTTAAAGATTAACATAGCTGTTGTGATGATACTATATTTCTGCTGATTACGTATCGTTTTCTAAACTTTTAGATAGCATTTTAAAAGCGATCTTGTCCTTAATCCTTTTATGCAATTTTTAAAATATTCGGTGTTATGATGATGCTGTTATGACAGCTCTCTATTTTACGCTTCTAATTTTGAGAACTGTAATTTTATGTTTTTATCATATGATTAACAATCCAATCTTTAAAACAAGATGTGATCTTTAAACGTATGTTATCGATAATTTCAAACGACTAAATTTTAAACAATGTGATTTGTACTATGATAAAAAACGTATCATAAGATTTATGAACTGTTATGAGTGATATCTGCTTTTCATTTCATTTGAACATTTACATGCGTTATAATATTTGCATCATGATTTTCTTTTTATGGTCTATTCATACATGGCAATCTTATATAAAAAATGGTCAAATAAATCATGCATAAAAGTGTGGATTCTGAAGGGATCAATATAAAATTGCTTCACTCAACATATTTATTTTATTGTGTTTTATCTATAATGTTTCATCTAGTATAAACTTACCAAACTAGATTTTATGCAGTCCATTTTTTACTGCTTTTCATAATCATGAAAAAAGCTTTTCTGAAACAAAAATCCAAATTATAGAAAACACCACAATATAATTTGTTTTGTTGTTTACAATAAAAACATAATGATATAAAAAGCTGATCGGGTACTTGCGCCATCAGGGGAGTGAAGTAAGCATCAAAGCATACCAAATACTAAAGGCATATCTATGTGTAAGAAATATATTTATAAGAAAAATTTTTTGTTATGTACAATTGCTGGAACTTTCATTTTTTCTCATTTCGGTTCAACTTATGCAAATACACAACCTCCTGAAATTATTAATGAGTTTGAGCTGGGTAAAGGAGAGGAAAAGACTCTTAATAATGTTTTTATCCGCAATAAGAAAACTGGGGTTTCTACGACTGAAAAAGCGATTGCCACAATTACAAACTCAACAATACACACAGAGTCAGTTGCTTTTTCCGTATCAAAAGGTGGGCAAATTCACGCGAAAAGAATTGATGCGAATTCAATATACAAAGGTTTAGAAACTAAAAACGGTATAATCAATATTGAAGATTCAATCATAACCGTTCAAAGAGCTGGAGGGGGCGGTATCGTTCTTTATGAAACCCCAAAAAGTGACGTAAAAGAAGGTGAAAATGTTGTCAATAGGATTAATCTTACCAAGAGCAAACTTCTTGTGAAAGATGGTGTCGGTATTCGGGGTCCTTATGGTTCAAAATCTGTTGCTGAAATTTCCCTTAAAGATTCGGAAATTCGGGCTGATGTTTTATTGAGAAATAAAACCAGACGTAAATATTATGATGACGATACTCTTCCTGTCTCTCTTACATTAACCGCGAATAATTCGATTCTAGAAGGAAGAGCAAGAACCTTAAAAATAAATACAACGACTCTTTCCCTGATCAACAACAGCAAATGGTACTTAAAAGTCAGTCAAGAGGACTCAGATACTGATTTTAATACTTTTAGTTTCGATCTCAGTGACCTTAAACAACGAGCACTTTCTACTGTTTCAGTACTAAATCTTAATAATAGCTCTATTATATTTAACGCACCGTCTGCTAATGTAACATCTGCTTTGGGAAAGGGGCAATATCAGATCTTGAGTGTAGGGAAAACTGCTGAGGTTTATGAATCACGAGACAATATGGTCCCTACTGTAGAAACAGCCTATTATGCAACGGGTGATGCAAGATTGTATTTCAATACCGAGTGGAGTGATGGTTTAGAAACAGAACAACAAAAAACTGACCGCCTTCTTGTTCATGGAAATATCTCTGGAACCACAACAATTTATTTTAATCATCTTTCAAACAATGGAAAATCAGAGACTGAGGATTCCCTTCCCTTAAATGCACGGGGACTTTCACTCATTCAAGTATCTGGAGAAGCAAGTGAATCATCCTTCAAACTGGCAAATGGCTATGTCACAATGGCGGGATTGCCTTATCAATATGTACTCAACGTTTATGGGCCAACCTCAAGTCGTGGAAAAGCAGAGAGCACACAAAGCCTCTTGGGAAGTGTATCTCAGGAATCAGAAGAAAACACCCTTAAAGACCACACAAGCTACGTTATAAACGAGAATGCTCTTGAAGGGGTTTCAAAAGATAAAAAAAATGCGCAAAGTGAAGATTTCTGGGATTTCCGCTTGCAAAGTGCTACACTTGATAATGACGGAAAGATTAGAGCCCTTGTTCCTCAAGTGGCAAGCTATTTGGTGTTGCCCAACGCTGTATTTTCCACAGGACTTTCTGATGTAAGCAATCAAAATGCATTATTAGACGATATGCGAACAACAGCATCGGAAACAAAAAATCATAAGAATAAAGGGCTTTTCTTATCTTCTTATGGCAATAAGATGACATTATCCTCTAGCCGCACTCCATTGCAATATGGTTATGGTGCTGATGTTCACTATGCTGCTTTACAAGCAGGCGTTACATTAGCAGCACTAGAAGAACAAAACATCGCCGTAAATTTGGGTCTTTTGGGTACATATGGGAGATTATCTTTCACTCCCAAAAATATGGAAGGTGCTGATAAAAGTACACTCAATAAATGGTCTCTTGCTGCATATAGTCGCTTCCACCATAATAATGGATTCTACGTCAATGCGCTCTTCTCTTATGGAATTCTCAAAGGAAATGTCACTACAGCTCTTATAGGAAAGACGGCAGAATTAACTGACGCTGATACATTTAGCGTATCAGCAACCATTGGACAAAAATTTGAAACCAGTACGAAAGGATTGGCCTTTGAACCACAAGCCCAAGTTGTTTATCAAAGTCTTATGCTTGGCATACTCTCAGATGTTGATGGTTTTGATGTGAATATGGGCAATCCTCATCAATGGTTGGTGCGTGTTGGTGGACGCTTAACGCAAACAACGCTTCCTACTGAGGGAGGTGGTATTTTCTCTTTCTATGGTAAATTGAATATTGTTAAGGCTTTTTCTAACAATGCCACCATACAGATTGGGGATACGTTCCACTTTGATTCTATGGGATCTGCCATTGAAGGTGGACTTGGTGTGAATGCACAATTATCACAAAATATTGCCTTTCATGCTGATGTTAATTATCAACAGAAACTTCAAAAAGCGGGTATATCTGGAATAAATGTTTCTGGTGGAATACGCTACCACTTTTAAAAATTTCTGATCGTTATTTTTAAAATATAAGCAGCGCTGAAATAGAAACAGCGCTGCTTAGTTTTGTAAATCATAAAAAGTGCCATCGGTTGAAAAATTGTTAAGTATTTACCCAAAAAAGAAATATTTTGACTTTTTTAGTTATATTTAGACAGCGTAACGAATTACTTATTCTTTATACAGAAAAAATCTACTCAAAATTTTTCACAAGCGTAATAATATATCTTTCATCTTAATTCTAAAAAACTCTCATGATAATAAGCTCTATTCGCTGAAGGTGAATTCATAGCATTGTTTGAACATGGATTTACTAAATCTATGTTTTTTGGGAATGTTTTTCACTGATCTACATTAGCAGATCAAAAGTGTTCCCAAAGCAAATCTTCAAACTATAGAGAACACCACATAATATTTCGTTTTGTTCTTTACATAAAAAACATTATGATATAAAAATCGTTAAAGTACTTGCGCCATCAGGGGAATGAAGTAAGCATCAAAGCATACCAATACTAAAGGCATATCTATGTGTAAGAAATTTATTTATAAGAAAAATCTTTTGTTATGTACAATTGCTGGAACTTTCATTTTTTCTCATTTCGGTTCAACTTATGCAAATACACAACCTTCTATAATGAGCGTGGTTCGTGCGGATAAGGCAGGAGAAGAAAAGGTCTTAAAAAATGTTTTTGTCCGTAGTAACTATAATGCAGTCGTCGCTGATGACAAAGCCTTTATTATCATTAAAAACTCAACAATACGCTCCAATAGTGTTTTGCTTTCTGCAGCCACAGGTGGACGCATTCATGCTAAAGAAATTGTGGGAAAAGCAGGAACGCATGGTTTAGAAATTGCCAATGGGATAATCCATGTTGAAGATTCAATCATAACCATCACAGGACATCATAAAAATTATGGTATTCGTTTTGACTACATCTCGGATTCTTACGTAAAAGAGGGAGAACAGGTCGTCAATAAGGCAATTCTTACCAACACAAAACTTTTGATGTCAGATGGTATTGGTATTGCGGGACCGTCCTCCTCGAAATCTGTTGCTGAGGTTTTTCTTAACAAATCAGAAATTCGTTCTGATATGTTGTTGAAGAATAAAAGCGTACCGGAGGATACTAAGCCGAAGACTCTCGTATTAACCGCTGATGATTCAATTATGGAAGGAAAAGTAAAAACCTTTACTGAAAATACGACGATTTTTACTCTGAACAATGGCAGCAAGTGGCACTTAAAAATTAGTCCATTTGAAGTAGAAGATGAATACAGCTCATCTCATTCGTACAAACTCATTGACATTAAACAACGAGCACAATCTGTTGTTTCAATTCTAAACCTTAATGACAGCTCTATCATATTTAATACACCGCATGATTTAGTAGAAAACCATTATCAAACCTTAAATGTGGGAAGACATCCACAAAAAGCAGAGCAAAATAGAAGCTCCGATGCAGCAACAGTTTATAATGCAACAGGCGACGCAAGGATTTACTTTAATACCAAATGGAGTAATGGTCTTATAAAAGAACAACAAAAAACTGACCGTGTTCTCGTTCGTGGTGATGTCTCAGGTACCACGAAGATCTATTTCAATAATCTTTCAAAACATGCAGAATCATCCAATGAAGAATCAGAAAGTCCAATTCCTTTGAATATGCGCGGGCTCTCACTCATTCAAGTATCTGGGCAAGCAAATGAAGATTCCTTCAAACTTGCTCATGGCTATACCACAATGGGGGGCTTACCTTATAAATATACACTCAATGGTTATGGACCAACCTCCAGCCGTGGGAAAGCCGATAGTGCACAAAGTTATTTAAGCGAAACATCACAAGAATCAAAAGAGCAAGATGCACAAAATACCGATGCATCATCCCTTAGAAAAGAAAATAATGGTCAAGCCCTCTTAGAAGAAAATGAAAATTTCTGGGATTTCCGCTTGCAAAATGCAACCCTTGATGATGAAGGAAAAATCAAAGCTCTTGTTCCGCAGATGGCAAGCTATTTAGTCATGCCTAACGCACTATTCTCCACTGGATTAGCTGATGTAAGCAATCAAAATACACTGTTAGATAATATGCACTCAACAGTTTTTGGATTAGAAGGTCATAAAAAGAAAGGGATCTTCTTATCAACTTATGGCAGCAAGTTGACGTTATCTTCCAGCCGTAGTCCATTGAACTATGGTTATGGTGCGGATGTTCGCTATGCTGCTTTACAAGCAGGAATGACGTTAGCAACGCTAGAAAATCAAAACATTACCGCGAATTTTGGTCTTTTAGGTACCTATGGAAAGCTAGCCTTTACGCCAAAAGATATGGAAGACTCTGACAAAAGCACTCTGGATAAGCGCTCTTTGACGGTCTATGGTAATCTCCACCATGACAATGGTCTCTATGTTAACACACTTTTCTCTTACGGCATCTTAAACGGGCATATTACGACAGCCCTTATCGGAAACACCACGGAGTTAAAAAATACGGATATATTAAATATATCAGCGACCGTTGGACAAAAACTAGCGACCAGCGTCGAAGGGTTGGCCTTTGAACCACAAGCGCAACTTATTTATCAACATATTGCATTTGGAACACTTTCAGATGTCGATGGTTTCCAGGTCAGTATAAAGACCCCCCATCAATGGTTGGTTCGTATTGGAGGGCGTTTAGCGAAAATAATGCTTCCCTCTGAAAACGATCGTGTTCTTTCTTTTTATGGTAAATTGAACGTCATTAAAGCTTTTGGTGAGAAAAATACAATTGATATTGTTGATTCTTTCCATCTTGATTCTATGGACTCTTCTCTTGAAGGTGGGTTTGGCATTAACGCGCAACTTTCCAAAAATTTCGCACTTCATGCTGACGTTAATTACCAACATAAACTCCAAAAAGCTGGAATCTCTGGAATTAATTTTTCCGGTGGAATGCGTTATCGCTTTTAAACAATTTTAGTTTTCTCTTTTGACACATAAGCAGCGCTGAAATGTAAGCAGTACTGCTTATATTTGACACATTACAAAAAATTGTAATGTGTCAAAGAGTGGTTTATTTTTATCAAAAAAAGAAAAATATCTTAAGGGACATTTCTATGCGTAGAAATCTTTTGTTATGTACAGCCGCTTGTGCTTTGTTTTTTTCTTCTTTTACCTTCACGTCTCCCAGCACCGCCTCTAGCCTAAGCCCTGAGGAACGCCATGCTCTTGAGGAAATTATCAAATTACCTCAACAATATCGCCATGCCATTGATTTAATAAACACACCAACACAAGCAGAAAAAAATCTTGAAAAGATAGCCTCTGGCGCCATGATGGAAGATAATTCGTCTGTTAGGAAGATGCTCGAAGAGTATTTAAGATCTGTCAATAAACAATTCTCAAATGGAGTCTATGGCTCTGTGGATAATACTATAGATGTGCATAATACTGTAGATAATATTATGGCTAAATATCATCATCTGGATATGCAACACATGATGAAAGCCAGAGCATACCTTGAACAATCACGTCAGAACCGATTAAAAACAAGAGAAAATTTATTACGTGGCTACGACAAAGCAGTTTCCGATGCCGTAAAAGCGGCAGCAATCCTTGAAGCTGATAATCAACAGCGTGTTAATGCCGCGCGCCAACAATGGACAACACAAGACAATCGTGATTGGAATAAACTGCAAAATAAAGCAGAAATATTACATAAAGCAGCACAAGTAGATAGTGCGTTACAAGGACAAAACAAAGAACTTTCTGATGCTTTACGCAAAGCAGTATTAGAGACTTTGAACGCGGATGGAATAACCAACGTGGAGAGAAAAGAAAAAACATCCCCTCCTCCAAAGGACACTTCATCCACAAGAACAAAGCATAGAATTACACGGCCTACAATAAATGAGAATTCGCAGTCTCATCTTGATCCTAAAACGAACACCACTCCCTCAGTATCGAAAACGACTCTTGACACCCCCTCAGAAGCTCATGCGAAATTACTCTCAAAGGATGATAGCACCGCTACCGCTGATACACAGAGCACCTCTAAACTTACAGCGGATAAAGCAACGTCTACTTCTCTTGATGGAACAGAAAAAAGAACAACTCTTACACCACAAGTAGAAAGTTCTTTAACCATGCCTATTGCGATGTTTGCTGTTGGAGTTGCTGATGTTAACAATCAAAATATCTTGTTAGACAATATGCAAATAACAATGTTTGAACCCAAAGACCATCAAGAGAGAGGAATTTTCTTATCTACTTATGGCAATAAGAGTGCGTTTTCTTCTAAAGTTCCAACAAAACAAGATGGCGTTCAAGCAGATATCCGCTATGCTGCCTTGCAAGCAGGTGCAACATTAATAGCGCTAGAAGATCAAAATATCAGCACCAATTTTGGTTTTTTCGGAACATATGGGAAATTGTCTTTTGCTCCTAAAAACAAAGAAAGCTCTCTTAAGAATGTGCTTGATAAATGGTCCCTTACCGCATATGGAAATATTCAGCATGACAATGGCATCTATGCAAGTGCCTTTCTCTCTTATGGAATGTTCAAAGACAATATTACCGCAGGTAACATCAAGCATACCCTAAGAGTAAATAATAGAAAAACATTAGGGGCTGCTGCAACTGTTGGTCAAAAACTATCAACCAGTTTTGAAGGTGTCATCCTAGAACCGCAAGTACAACTTGTTTATCAACGTCTCCTGCTTGGCTCTTTCTCAGATGAAGATAACTCTAAAATAAATATCAGAAAACCTGATCAATGGTTGCTTCGTATTGGCGGACGTTTAACGCAAAACAAAGGTCATGCCGTTTCCTTCTACAGCAAACTGAATATGACCAAAACTTTTAGTAAAAGCTTTCCGCTTGCTGCTATGGGATCTTTAATTGAAGGTGGTGTTGGTATTCACGCACACTTATCACAAAATATTCAGCTTCATAGTGATCTCAGCTATCAACATAAATTCAAAAAAGTTGGCATATCTGGAATAAGTATTTCCTGCGGAATGCGCTATCACTTTTAAAAATACTTGTATTTCTTATCTTGAAATATGAAGAGATCTTATTATGTTTCGTTTTGTCTCTTACAAAAGAGACATAATGAGGTCAAAGTTTTACTTTTTATGAGAGAGGGGGGAAATATTTTAGGAATACATCCATATGAAAAAAAGCTTCTTACTATACACAGTTTCCGGAGTTCTGTTTTGTTCTTCCACCAGTTTGTCTTATGCTATTCATGCTATGACTCCAACGATAGATCTCTCTTCTCCCCCAACAACATCTGACTCCACAAGAACGATCATCCCCCCTCATCTTACCGGAGATGAACCTACAAAGTCTACTCCTACAAGAATTGTCGCTCCTCACATGCAACTTGGAGAAAAATTAAGGAGATATACGCGCTCTTCATATGGAGAAACGACACATTCTTTAACACACCCCCAACCATCTGAACACCCTACAAAGCCTACTCCCTCTACAGACTCTTCTGAAAAAATTAACACTCCCCCAACAAAAATGGAAGTAAAGTCTCGAAGACGTTCAGGAGCCCCCACCTCTTCTACAGACTCGTCCAGCGAAAAGACGCCTCCAAATTCTGCTGTCTCTTCACAATCAGAAGCAACACAATCTGCACCCAATTTACAACCAACACCTGCAAACTCTGACCCCACAAATTCGGGACTTACAAAACCAACAAAAGAGCAATCACCAGAGCCTCAAGGATCAGAACCCAGACAGCAAATACTTTTAAGACCAGAAGCGGATACACAAAAAGTATCTAAAAACTCTGAACCTCAAAAATCAGAATCTACAAGACCAACAGCAGAACAATCACCGACGCCTAATACATCAGAGTTCTCAGCAATATCTGTCAGAACAGAAGCTGGAAAATCAACATCACAGGGTGCATCAGAATCTGTAAAACAAGTGCCCACACAATCTGCATCTGCACAAAAAATATCTGAAAAATCAGAGCTTACACAACCAATATCCCCCATAAAACAGCCTAAAAATCCGGCAAAAATTGAGGATATAAGCGCTGGAGTTGAGGCTAAAAACGGTAAAACTGTAACTTTGTATAACAAAAAAATTCAAGACAGGGTGATTGCTATCCATGCAGAGGGAAGTAATTCAAAAATTCAAATGAACGGGGGAACCGTTGATGCGGGTTTTGTTGCACTGAGTGTATCAGATGGTGGAGAAATTGATGCCTCTGGTATTACTGCAACAGCAGAAACAACTGGTTTGGTCAACATAGAGGGGACAATCAATCTTAAAGATTCAAACATCCATGTCACAGGAAATCATGAAGCGAGTGGTATTGTTTTTCGCAATAATCCATATCGTGCTCCTAGGAAACGATATACACGCAATGCTGAAAAAAATGCCAACACCGTTCAAGAACAAAATATTGCGAGTAAAATAAATCTAGAGAATACGAAGCTTTTCGTTGACCATGGAGTTGGTATCAACCTTTATGGAGCAAACACAAACGGTGAAGTTAGCCTTAAAAATTCAAAAATTCATGCTGATGTTTTATTAAAAAATATACAAAACGAAAGCGGATCCACAAACACCCTTACACTGGTTGCGGATCACTCTTCTTTAGAAGGTCGAGTAAGAACTTCTCAAAATAATAGAACAATTTTTGATCTAAAAGAGGGGACAAAATGGCTCTTAAAGCCAAATAAAAATGCCGTAAATAATGATAATGTTTCAAATGATGATACTGCTTTAGATGACTATGGACAGTTTGGTCTTGATGAAAAATCATATTCTAACCTTTCTGTATTGCGCCTTACAAACAGCGCCATTATGTTTGAGAAGCCCATGGAGGGACATTACCAAACTTTGTTTATAGGGCCTAATCTTTCGCAAGAAGATGAAACAGCTCACACAGCAGCAGTTTATAGTGCAACAGGTATTGCAGAGATTTATGTCAACACGCAATGGGACAAACATTCTCCTATCACTGAGCAACAAACTGATCGCCTTGTGATTAATGGTGATGTCTCAGGGAATACTGTTGTTCACATTAATCTGCAAGAAACAGATAAAAAAATAACCGATAGCGCTGCTGTTTGGGGAGAACACATGGCGTCACTCCCTTTAGGAACCCATGGAATTTCAATCATTCAAGTTTCCGGACAAGCAAATGAAAATTCCTTCACATTAGCAGGAAACTATATGACAATAGGTGGACAACCTTATAAATATGTACTCAAAGGCTATAAACCTGGAACGTCTCATGAAAGCCAAAGTCTTTTGGGAAACAATAGTAATTTCTGGGATTTCCGCTTACAGAATGCCTATATTGATAACGATAAAAAAGTTCGAGCGCTTTTACCACAGGTGGCAAACTATTTAACCCTGCCTAATACTTTATTTTCTGCTGGATTTGCTGATGTAAACAATCAAAACACGTTGTTAGATGCTATGCGGACAACAGTATTTGGAGCAGAAGATAATAAAAAGAATAATCTCTTTTTCTCTTCCTACAGCGAGAAAGTCTCTTTATCTTCCAACCGTGGTCCACTGCGCTATGGTTATGATGCTGATGTAAACTATGGAGCTTTACAATTGGGGATCATATTAGCCGCCTTAGAAAGTAAAGACATAAGCACACATTTTGGTCTTTTAGGAACGTACGGAAAGCTTTCCTTTACGCCAAAAGAAATGCAAGATTCTGAAAAGACAACGCTTGATAAATGGTCACTTACCGCTTATAGCGGCATCCAGCATAGCAATGGTATATATGTCAACACTCTTCTTTCTTACGGAACCTTAAAAGGAAATATTACCACAGCTCTTGTTGGGAATGCCGCAAAATTGGATGGTACCGAGATGCTTAATATATCTGCAACCATTGGTCAGAAATTAGCAACCGATACAAAAGGGCTGGTCTTTGAACCACAAGCTCAATTCATTTATCAAAATCTCATGTTTGATATTTTCTCAGATACCAATGGCTTAAAAGTAGACATGGGCAATCCACATCAATGGTTGATCCGTTTTGGTGGACGTTTAACAAAAACGATAATGGCTGTTGAAGAAAACAAAGCTGTTTCCTTCTATGGTAAAATGAATGTTATCAGAACTTTTGGCGATGGTAAAACAATAAAAATTGCTGATACCTTTCATGTTGATCCTACCGGCTCTTCAGTTGAGGGAGGCATGGGGGTGAGTGCATATCTTTCTCAAAATATTGTACTAAACGCCGATATCAGCTATCGGCAGAAACTGCAAAAAGCCGGTGTATCTGGCACCAATTTGTCTGGCGGGATACGTTATCGTTTCTAAAAGCAGAAAGCAAACTTAAATAAAAAAGCAGCATAAAGTGCTGCTTTTTTATTGAAACTCATATTTTTTAAATTCTCAAAAATCATTATCACATCAAAAAAGATATTAACTTATTATGCTTTTTTGCATATTGAATAAAAAACCGAATACCATAGCATTTTCTCACTTCTAACCTGTTTCATGTTTTAACAACAAAAACCATTCGCTTGCACATCACAAGCAGAAGCGTTGGTGTATAGATAAAAACTATTTAAGAAAGGCGTAAAAATGCCTCTTATGAACCGTCTTAAGTGTCAAGATCTGTCGCAACATTGGGAGCTGGCAAAGTGTGTGATGGTGCTTGCTTCTTCATAAGCGTAAAGATGGAGGGGCTCAATGAATCTATCGTTATACCCTTCATGAGCGCCGTCGTGAAATGGGCTTGGGTGCTCTTTGAGAGATGTTTCTTTAAAACAAGCCCGTGAATGTGCAACTGGGGTGGAGCTCTATTCTTCGCGAAGATCGTGATCCCATTAAGACACGTGAAAAACAAAAACATGAGGCAATAAGTAATCTCCATTATTTAAAAGATATTGCCTTGGATACTTGTGAAAGTCGTAAAGCTAAATTAAAAAATGATGGCAAAGAGGAAATCTGTTTTACACCTTTACGCCTTCATATTCTCCCTAAATTAGGTTGTCTGCCGGTTTTAGAGATTACACAAACAGAGATACGTAATACACTTTCATAGACATAAAAATAGCAGCTTTTTACCACTCATAAAGGCTTTATACACTTCACGAAGCGCCTTTACCTATTTCACAAAACACCATTGTAAAATAAGACCTAGTATTGAGAAAGATTTCTTTAAAGCAAGCACGTGAATTGGTAACAAAATCTATTCTGTTTTGAATGAGGCGTGTTCCCTCATGAAAGTTCTCCCTCTATCATTATGATATCTCCACTGCATCAAAAGGATAAAACAAGTCATTTTGGTTATGGATTAAGAACAGTACCGTAAGGATGCCTTAAGCTTAACAAGTAAGTTTTTTCCTTTGTAAAAAGCAAATCTGAAAACATAAGTTTAGTGAGTGAGTCTTAAAAATTTAAAAGTTAAACAGTCTCTCATTAAAAAAATCTATCCGTTCCAAAAAAAACTATTTTTATTACCAATCTCCTAAAATTACTCTATGAGTTAAAAAATGTCTTGGTCGCATACACAACGACCAATAGGAATTAAAAGCCTGAAACCCAAACATGAATTTACTCTGCTTTGCAGGTATCTCGGAATTCTGGGAGATTTTTCTATGTCTAGGTGCTTTTCAGCACTAAAAGCAAAATGCTGATTTAGGTTCAGTACTTTTAACTCCCGGAATACTCATGCGAGGGCGCTCGCAACCGGTGGGGGAAAATACAAGCCAATAATCTTAATATTGATCTTTTTGTAGGTAAAAAGATTCGCTTTAGGCGAAAAATGTTGGGAATGTCTCAAAAAATATTAGGACACCGTTTAGGTATCACTTTCCAACAAATCCAGAAAAAAGGCTTAAATTGTGTGAACGCAGGACGTTTAAAAGAAATTTCCGATATTTTGAATGTTCCACTTGTCTTTTTTTTACACTGATATCATCAAAAAAGAAAATACACCGTACCATCATGAAAAAATCACAGCGAACAGAGAGGAGTTTTTGCTTTTAAAAAGTTTTAGAATTCTTACATCGGTCAAACAAAAAGCCATTTTAAAATTTATTTCTGATCAAAATGAAAATGTTTTAAATGATCTCAAGTACTATATTTTCTGTTCATAAGTATTTATGAGAATATCTATTCATCATAAGCCAATAGTGCTCTTGTTTTTCTTTAACCTCCTCTTCAGATCTATAAACAATCTATCTTCTCCTCTAGCGGGTTACAACTGCAACAACATACTAATTTATATAGATAATTTAGCGTTATTCATATTGAATTAGAACCCCGAATAACGTAAGATTCTCTCATTTCAAATCTATTCCATGTTGAATTAATTAAAATCACTTTCTTGCACGTCATAAGTGGGGTTGGCGTATGGATAAAAATGTATAAGAAAGGACTAAAAATGCCTCTTATGAACCGTCTCAAGTGCCAAGGGCTGTCGCAATATTGGAAGCTGAAAATAGTGTGATGGTTCCGGCTTACGACCACTAATATAAATGTGTCTCCTAAATACACTCAATTTGTGATTTATGTAATAGATAATCAATTGATTTATAATGATAAATAATACTTTTTTCAACTTTTACGCAGATTCCAGCAACTCAATGCTTCATACACCACACCTTAAAGAACAGTGCTCTATGAGGTTTATAGGTAATATTCTCATGGCATACTCTAAAAAGACTTAATGTGTAAAACCTGACATTACCACATATCAAAGGAAGCTATTTCATAAGACATCATGGGATGTCCTAAATATTCTCTTGACTTCCTCCCCGAACTAAAAAATGAAGTCCCTATCAGCTCAATCTGTAAACAACGCTCTGTAAACAATCCACCTTCTCTTAAACGGCTTTCACTTGGCTTCCCATAGCGTGCAGTTGATATCATCACACCTCAAAGGAGGTTATTTTCAAGACATTCTTTTTGGCACAACAAAACAATAATAATTTAAATACCTCAACGCGTTTAAAACATGGACACTCAACAAACACACTCTTTATTCAAACCAGTGCTCTATTTCATCATTGTCACCACTTAGAACAGCCGATATTGATCAATTTTGGATTATTCCTCTGTTTCTTTTACACGTCCAGATATTTGCATGGCTCGCGAAAGATCATTGACTGCATCTAAATGCGTTTGAAGCAATTTACTATTACGCTGTAATTTTTCTTGTAAATCAGACAGCAAACTTTCAACCTCATTCTCAATATCTTGATTCATATAGCGTTTCACATCACTCATAGATTTATTAAGATCACGCAAACCACGTATTTTACATAAATTGATTTCTTCGTAATCTGGAACACCACTGCTCTCTAGCATATTGCTTTCATAATCAACCACTTGTGCTAACCCTTTAACAGCAGCAACAAATTTTGTCATCGCCCAATCACGATCAATAAGATTATTATCAAGAACTTTTGCTTTTGCTGCAAAACTATCATCACCATATTGCACTACAGACATTTTTATTTCCCCTTCAACACTATTGTTCAATCTTACTTTTAAATGAGGGAGATTAAACAGCTTCTCTTCAATACTGATACACTCCATTGAGCCTGTGGTGCGAACATTCCTCAGACAACCGCACAACAAATCCTCAAAAGCGTATACACTTCAACTTTCAACGCATTTTCCGAAATATTTCTTCTTTGCTCCAAAACCATTATTGCTGCTATACTTATTCACTAAAATGCTCTAAACTTAAACTTCCACGCAGCAATACCGAAATTTCCACATCTGCTCTATCTCTTTATTTGCTCTCTCTATTTCGCTTTGCCTATTTTACCACCCCCAAGCCTTCAACAGAAAACAACAATACTCTGCCTATCTCCTTGGCTATAAAAACTATCTGCCAACAAAACCTTGCCGCATATAAAAACTTAAGCCCATTAAAAATTTCAGCATTTTACCGATAGCAGCTTTTTACCCTCCATAACCTTATAGCTTCCTCTGCACCTAAACCTGCATACCCTCTGGCACCCCATAAGATGGCACCCTACAAGATTAGTGCACCTATTCAAAAAGACACATCTCCCCACCATGCTCTTTCTGCATACATGCAGTCTCTTGCACCAAACACAAAAAGAATGCTCTTTTAAACAGATCCGCCATATAGTAACATTAAAAAAGACACCTTAAATAGCTAAACAGCTATCAATCTCCCTTTTTCAATTATCATTCGCTTTTCTTTGCAACGAATTACTATATAAGATTTTTTAAACCTTTTCAAGAGTTTCTTAAGCATTCAGTTCGATACGCCTTCAACCCCATAACGCCTAACACTCTCCCACATTGATATTTTCAGAATTTCACATCATCTTTCTATAGATTATCTCACTCCATAACGTACAGTCCGCTCTTAATATTGCTGCTTTACATACGCTGCGGATATAAAAGCATAAAAATAATCGTTTTATAATCAAGGTACAATTTCTGCTACCAACTTTCTCTCATTTTCAACCTTCTCAATGAGGCTTTTTCTTTCATATAAATCAATATATTGATTTATATGGATAATTCATTATCTTGTATGCTCAATAAAAATCTTAAAGATCGTAGAATTATCGCATTTCAAATCTATTCCATGCTGAATAAATTAAAATTACTCACTTGTACATCACAAATAGAACCTGACGTGTCGATAAAATATACTGCAAACAAATGTCTCTTATACCCCCTCTCAAAAACCAAGAGTTCTTGTAAATATTGGGGGAAAGTGTATAATGATGCGGCCTTGCTCCTTTATTAAATGTAAAGATGGTAGCACTCTAGAGATTTTATATTATTCAAACTTATATTATTTATGGAAGCATTACCATTATACTAATTCACAAGTACCATTGCAAAATGGACTTACCGTGAGAGATCTTTCTTTAAAAAACGCACATAAATATGCAACGCAAATATATTCCTACATTCCATTCGGAACGTCTTTTCTTCGCGCAGAAGCTCCCTCATTAGAGTTGCATTAACCAATCCTGTTAGGATAATAGTTTGATTTATAATAACATGGTGTTATTCAACTTGAATGAGAACCCCAAATACGTAGAATTCTCTCATTTCAAATCTCTCTCTGTTAAATCAATCAAAATAATGCGCTTACACATTACAAACGGGATGAATGTGTGGATAAAAACTATTAAGAAAGAACGAATGGCTCTTATGAACCATCTCAAGTACCAAGGGCTGTCGCAACAACCACGAGCTGGAAAAAATGTTTGTTATGGTGTCGGCTTGCTTCTTCATAAACGTAAAGATGGAGGTGTTCAATGGATTTATCGTTATACTCTTCACGGAAACTGCCGCGAAATGAGCTTGGGGGCTTTGAGAGATGTTTCTTTAAAACAAGCCGGTAAATGTGCAACCCAATGGTGTTCTGTTTTGCGGGAAGAGCATGTTTGACTTCCTCCTCCACTTCGCATGACAGTATTTTATAGCGTAACAGGATAAAAAGAATTTTCTGCAACATAAAACCTACGAAATCAATCAATATTTACTTTAAAGCTTTCCTTTTTATGCCTCACAGTACCCCAACTCCTCAAGCCTTTATAAAACAGTAAAGATTTTAAATTTGCCGAATAGGGTATATCAGCATATATTATAGACTGTGATATTTTGTTATTCAGAATAATTGATATTACAAAGAACAGAAAAGAAGTTCTTATGGCTGATCTCATAAAAAGCGCTATGCTTTATTCAACGTTGATCGTTAGCATTAATGCTTTTGTTGTTTTAATTCTCATAATAGAGATGTATTAAACATACTCTCTTGGCTTTTCGATAAAATTCCCAGAGAGACACCTCAAAATTAAAGACAAAGAAGAATTTAACCATTAAATCAATCATGCGCCAGCTCAAGCTGTCGCGTCTAACGATTCTTGTGTTCTCCTTGTTTTTTATATGCATTTTTTACAATCAGACTTAACATTTTTATTTTTCCTTGAATCATTATGATCTTTTTTCGAATACCCTTACCCTCTTCCCTGTTCTCTTGAAAAGCATAATAAGAACACACTAAACTCCAAACTTTTTTGGCGTTTCATGAAAGCATACGTGGCATACACCTGTACGCATACTTTAAATATAAGCCTCTTTTCACTCGTAAACATTGTGAAGCTTTTGTGTTAATATTAGCACAACACTCTTTAAAGAAGTGGTATGATAAAAACCTGCTCTTCTTGCACCCTAAGTTTCTATATCGAAGGGGTATTGGTTGTTTCTACAAGCCAATTTGCTAAACGAGAATAAAAACTATAGAAACATATCCCAAGTTCAGCCTGTTGCATAGATCATAATATGCTGCTCCATAGAGAAAACCTCCTTAAAGAAAAGGAGGTTTTCCATTTACTGAAATAAACATCTTTTATATTTAAGACAAAATTCTCTCTCTTGAAAGGAGCAAGAACAATATTGTCACAATTACTTCTGGTTGTACCTTCACACCTATCCTTTTTTCCTCAGATTTTCAAAGTCTGAGCACAATTTTTAACCTCCAAAAGAAGTTGTTTACCCGCTCTGTCTAGATTCTCACAATTTTGCGATTTCTGCATAGATAACTGACCTAAGAAACACTTCATTTCCCATTTATAGCGTAATTTTTTATCTTTCTTAAACTCTTCTACACTATAGATTTTTCTTTATAACCAGAAACTCCAAGCCCCATGCAAAGCAGCAATACTGTTATAATGACTTTATTCATGATTTAATTTTCTTCCTTTTTCTCTTCAGTTTTTTGCTCATCATCATGTACAAAGCTTGCCCCAGGCCAATCTCGTGCATGAACTTCACGATACGCTTTGTCTGCGTTTTTACAATTTTGAGAATCTAAACTTCCTGACATCATACATTTCATTGCCCATTCTTCGAGTAATTTTGGATCTTTTTTAAAGTCTGCTACACTGTAAGTTTTTTCACAACCAGCAGTGACAAGCCCCACGCAAAGCAATAGTGCTGTTATAATGATCTTGTTCATAAATAAATTCCCCTTTTTTCTTTCAGTTTTGTAAGGTTTGAGCACAATTGCCCCATTAAAGTTACATATTTTGCCAATTGTGTATTTTATTACCCCCTCTCTTCATGCCTCAAATGACGAAGTCTCCTACCACCTATCCGATCTGTAAACAATCCGAATTCTTTGAGAACAGATTCTTTTTAGCTTCTCATTTCATGTGATTGATTTACATAAAACTCGACAAGCCTAAAAATATTGACCCTAAAAAAGCACCTCATATGTCAAGGAAGCTTATATCACCGCCATAAATTGTTTTTGACATAACGGAATAATTTTTTAAAGTTTCCTACACTGTAAATTTCCTGCAACCAACAGTGATAATTTCAGTGCAAAGAAAATGTTGTCATCAATATTTTTTATGATTTTAATTGTTGTCTTGTTGTTTTTCAGTTTTATCCTTCTTTGTGCTATTTTCACGAAGTTTTTTTGCAAGATTTCTATAATGCTCTTGAAAAAGAGCCGTATCGGCTTGTATAACATTTTGACAATTTTTAGTTTCTAAAGCGGATGGTCCCATTTTCTCGCATTTCTTTCCCCATTTTTCCATTAGTGTTTTATCTTTCTTAAAGTCTGCTACACTGTAGTTTTTTTCACAACCAGTAGTGACAAACCCCAGGCAAAGCAATAGTGCTGTTATAATGATCTTATTCATGGTTTTACTCCTCTCTTGTTTTATACTTTATTAATGATATCATTGGAGCCACACACCTCCCTATATCGTAATTTTGCGTATAATTTTCCTTTGACAAATACGCATATTTTCAACGCAAATATATTGAATCGTAAAAGCCGCTTGCATTTATTAGACTTGCACTTGTAACATTATCAGCACGGCGGTTCTTTGTATTTGAAGTGTTAACACTTCAGCAGAAATCTTGATTTTTTGAGACTCTCAAAAAGCTTTTTTAATCACTTCTTTTTCTTCAAAAACCACTTTGTAATGAGAAGTAGCACGAATATCCTATTTAAAATTCGTAATGCCTATATTCATTGCAAATTTCCTGCAATTGAAACAATATATTTTTTAATGAACGGATAGCGCTCTTATTATTTCTCAAACCACCGAGAAAGCAAACTCCTATGCGCTTTTTAAATGCCAATAGAAATATTAAAAAAGTAATCTTATATATTCTGATAGAAGAAAAAAATGCCTATATTCTTGCCTACCATTACAGTGGTATTAACTATTTCAGATTATAAATGTAAGAAATACTTTCTATAATATATTCAATGACTTCTTTTGTTTATTAGGAATAACGTATAGCGCACCAATATCAGTAAATTTTATTTATTTCCCCCCCCCTTATAAATATAAGTATAATTTAATAAAATAAAGAATTCACGTAGCAGAAAAAAATAATCAACGCTACTCTTAATTCCATTATTGTTGCCTATATTAAGTAAAATAAACAAAAAATAACTTCACATTTAAAATCACTATCAAGACAATTTCTACGAAAAAATAAACTTATCTATCCAGCTGCAATACAGATAACAAGAGCTATTATGATGATCTCATCTTATAAGAAAAAATTTAAAACGGAAAATTTTCATAAGCTCATAGCTATCGAACTGGATGATATAAAACCTGATGAAAAACACCTTAAATGAAGCACCCCTCGTGAAAAAAGAGGAGTTTTTATTATTCTTAACTTCGTGTAAAAACGAAAGATATTATCTTTAGAAAAAAGTCTTCAAACCGACCCAAACTTATTATCATATATCATTTTTTACACTTTTCCGTATTTTCGCGAAAGTAATTCGCGTACCTCATCGGCTATTTTGGTTCCACGACTTGCACAACTTACTTTAATTAACCGATGCAAATTTTCTGGTATATCAATCGTGAGGCGCTTCATACCTCCACTCATGTTCTTTTTGTGGTTTTCCACCCATGCATCAGCCGTTAAAGGAATTGATTTATTGGTTGGCTTGGTGCCAATTTTAATTTTTTTATTCATTGTGCTAACTCCTTGATTTCCGCTGCAACAGCTTCAATCTCTGCAGCTGCAGGGCCTTGCTTATCAACCTCATAAACAGCCTTCCCCTGTGCTGCAGCTTCTGCAAAAATCACGCGCTGCGCAACGCTAGAAGAAAGAACATGCACGGGTTGGTATATGCCAAGAGCTTCGTTCACATCACGCCCTATCGCTGTATTGACTATTTTACGATTAATAACAAAAGCAGATTTAAGATTCTCTTTATAAACGCGTGCTTCATCAATCAGCTTTACAATTCCATCAGCTGCCCAAATATCATAAGGACTAGGCAAAACAGGTATAAGCACCAAATCCGAAGCCATAAGAGCACTACGAACAAGGTCAGTCACACGCGGAGGACCATCGATAATAATATGATCATAACTATGACCAATCTGTGTAATCTCTTTGTGAACCGTTGCACGCGGTAAACCAATAACTGAAAACAAAGGAGCATCTTCACGCGCAGCAGCCCAATCCAATGCACTTCCTTGCGGATCAACATCAATAAGCAATACCCGTGCACCAGTACGTGCAAAACTAGCCGCAAGGTTCACACTCAACGTCGTTTTTCCGACACCTCCCTTTTGATTCAAAAGTCCAATGATCATTCATTATGCCTTTTAGAATTGCCGTTTTTACGATTATACAGAAAACAACAAAAGAAGCAAGCTTTCAGCACCTACAAAACAACCACTTCTCTCATTTTTAGGATAAAAATAACAGCCCTCAATTTTATCTTTATAATATTCTTTTAACTTTTAGCATTGGGCAAAAACATTATGAAGATAATATTCTTGAGGATAAGAAAAAATTTAAACAATAGACACGCTCTTCTTTTCCACCCTAAAACAAAGATTTTTTAATCCATGTCGATCTGTAAACAATGCTCTGTCAATAATTCAGCTTCTTATTTTGCGCCTGCCATTTGAGCTTCTTCCTTCATGTGATCCACTTAATACAACTCTATAAACAAGCTCCACTCTGAATATACAACAAACTATAAGGAGAATTCATTGTTTTACACATTGAATGAGAGAGCCGAAATCAGGAAGATTCCCTCATTTCATGCCTCTTATATGAATCACTTGCTTGCACATCACAAGCAGAACTAGCATATGAGCAAAAAACACTGAAAAGAAAGAACTAAAAATGCTTCTTATACAGAATCTCCAGTACCAAGAACTATTACAATATTGGGGGCTAGCAAAGTGTATGACAGTGTCGGCTTGTACCTTTTCTTGAACTAAAGAAGGAGTACACAATGAATTCTATACTCTTTGACGCTTGACAGAGTAAAATGGGCTTAAGAAAAATAAGGATACCTTTAGCAAACGTGTAAACAAGCAATACAATGAAATGTCTATGTTTAGTAAACACTATAGATTATCCATAAAGACCAAACAGCGATCTTTCATAAGGTCGCATAACGAACATGTTGCGGAATGAGATATTTTGCACCTTACAGCTCATTTTTCCCAAAGAGATCTTCTCGACAAAAAGAATATTTTTGTTAAGATGCCATTGAAAAACTTACCTTCATCATGTTTTTATATACCAGAGAGTATCGTGAAGATCGTGCAATTGGGGATAAACAAAAATGAATTTACAACAAATTGAACCTGATATTTTTATCAGCGCCCAAATTAGCATAGAAAATATCAAAACATTGGCACAAGCTGGTTTTAAAACAATTATCTGTAACCGCCCCGATCACGAGGACCCTCATCAACCTGATTTTTTGAGCATTAAAACGGTCGCAAATGAATATGGCATAAAAGCCTATCACATTCCCATTTCTCCTCCAACTATAGAAAAGTCAGCTGTTGAAACCATGCAAACAATTTTAAAAACAGCCTCTCTCCCTCTTCTTGCCTATTGTCATCACGGAGCACGCTCGCTGCATCTTTATCGTTTAGCGCGTCTTTAAACAGAGGTTTTGCACACTTCCTCCTCGTTCTAAAAGATGAAGATTCTTAAATTCACACTGATTTTTTAAAAAATAATCTGTAAATAATCTTTGTCTAGTGTCTTTCCCTTGGCTTGTCACTTCACGTGATTCACTTCATAAAATTCTACAAACAAGCTTTGCTCTTCAATATACAACAAACATGCACACCCGAAGCCATAAAAATGCATGCAAATTCATATGATGATCAAGGAAATATTAATTTTTACTTCACCTTTCATCACAGCTTTACCTTCTTTTTCTCTTCCTTTACCAATATACCTCATTCGTACGCCACAGACACCTAAAACTACAATACAAACTACTAAGAAAAATTGACATTGCGTATCAAAGGCGTGCAAAGCATTCTATAAAAAACCGTAAGCCATAATCTATAGTTAATTACAACATATTGATTGATAATAATAATCAATTATTTTGCACGGTGAATAAGAAACCCTAATACTGTAGAATTTTCTCATTTCAAATCTGTTTATCTTGAATCAAACAAAAGCATGACTCTTACATGTCAAAAGAGGAAAGAGCCCATGTGAATAAAAACGCGTTAAAAAAGAATCCCAATTAATGAATGCTCTCAAATAACCAAGAGCTGTAAAACATTGAAGGCTCGTCGATATATCGGATGATACCGGATTGCTCTTCTATTAAGCATAAAGATGATAACGCTCAACGGAGCTTACTTTATACCATTCACGGGTGGCATCTCATGGGTTTGGGAGCCAGATGTTTCTTTAAAACAAGCACGTAAATCAGCAACACAAGTATATTTCATTTAGAGTGATCTAGAGAGATCTGCCCGCTATTGAAGAATGTAAGAAAAAAGCGTACAGCAATGCTTAATTTCTATTATTTGAAAGATATGATTTAAAAGACATGATCATGGACGCTTTTGAAAGTCGTATAACTGAATTGGGTGATAGAGAAGAGTTTGGTTTTTTTATATTCTTCTAAGATAAAGCAGTATTTCGGTTTTGAAGAGTACACAAACAGATAAATATTCTGATTCACGATATGGCATACAAAAGATGATACAGCTTGTCGTTTTTATTCATCTAGGAGTATTTTAAACATGTTGCTCGTGAATGGTATAACGATAAAGTCCCCATGAAATAATAAAAAATCTATTGAGCACCACCATCTTTACGCTCGTAAAGAAGCACACCGGCATCATCACACACTTTGCTAGCTCCCAATGTTGCGACACAAACCCTTAAGCACTTGAGACGGGTTATGAGAAGCATTTTTTCTCCTTTCTTATACAGTTTTTACCCACACGCCAACTCTGCTTGTGATGTGCAAACAAGTGATTTTGATTATTTCAACATAGGACAAATTCCAAATAAAAGAATTTGATGATAGTAGAGACTCTTATCCAATATAAATATCGTTAGATTATCATTATAAATCAATATGTTATTTCTAAGTAGAAGCCGATAAAATCTGGCTGTTTACAGACCGGAGAGAAATCTTCGTCTTTAAAAGCGTAGAGAGGAGGTCAAATAACTGACCACTTAACAGATAAAGTATAAAAGACTCCACCAACGCAATACCTAATACCCTCCTAAAAAAAACTCAAAAGAGTGAAGAGAAACAATTGACAGAAGATAAAAAATTCACTTAATTAAAGTGCTCTTTAAAGAGCATGACGACTTAGCGTAAAATATTCAATTTTTTCAATTCTGAAAGATTAAAAAGACAATATCATTTGAAATAAAACAATTTATTGTGCTGACAGTTATAATTTGTATGCACGAAATTAGGATTATTGAAAGTCAAAAATATAATTTAACGATGTTCCTTGACCAACTCACTCTCTCCTGAGTATAGCACGGGGAATAAACGTGGAGAGACATGAGGAGTATAGAAAATGAGTTTTAAAGTTGCAATTGTTGGCGCAACCGGCAATGTTGGTCGTGAAATGCTTACAATTTTGGAAGAGCGTGGTTTTCCCGCGCATGAAATTGTCCCTCTAGCATCACGACGCTCATTAGGACAAGAGGTTTCTTATGGAGATAAAACTTTAAAAGTAAAAGCACTGGATACTTACGATTTTTCTGATACAGATTTTTGTCTTATGTCCGCGGGAGGAAGTATTTCTAAAGAATATGCTCCTAAAATCGCTGCAGCTGGCTGTGTTGTTATCGACAATTCTTCCACGTGGCGCTATGATGCCAATGTTCCGTTGATCGTCCCTGAAGTCAATGGCGAAGCTATAAATGCCTTTTCTAAGCGTAATATTATAGCAAATCCTAATTGTTCAACAATTCAACTGGTCTTAGCTTTAAAACCTCTCCATGATGCTGCAATCATTAAACGTGTTGTTGTCTCTACATATCAATCGGTTTCTGGAGCTGGTAAAGAAGGGATGGACGAACTTTTCGAACAATCACGCGCAGTTTTTGTTGCAGATCCCATTACATCAAAAAAATTCACCAAGCGCATTGCATTTAATGTCATTCCTCATATCGATGTTTTCATGGAAGATGGTTATACAAAAGAAGAATGGAAAATGACCGTGGAAACAAAGAAAATTCTCGATCCGAAAATTAAATTAACAGCCACTGCTGTTCGGGTCCCTGTCTTTATCGGTCATGCCGAAGCTGTTCATGTTGAATTTGAAAAACCTCTAAGTGCATCTGAAGCACAAGCGCTCTTCCGCGATGCACCCGGCTGTCAGCTTATCGATAAACACGAAGATGGTGGCTATACCACCCCTTATGAATGTACGGGAGAAGATGATACCTTTATTAGCCGTGTTCGTGAAGATATCACCATTGAAAATGGTTTGGCTTTCTGGGTTGTTGCCGATAATTTAAGAAAAGGAGCAGCATTGAATGCCGTTCAAATTGCTGAATTACTTATTTCTCGTAATTTGATAAAGCCTAAGTCGATAAATTAATCATCTCCCTGTCCGACAGGACAAGGAACCTTATACAAAGCCGGTCTGTTAAAAAGTCCGGCTTTTTTAACAGCTTCCCTCTAACACCATCTTAAAAGGTTATTATTTCAAAGCATTGGCAAATTCCACTCTGAATATTCTCAGCTCTCTCTGCCTTAAAGAATGAAGCTCTTTCCCTGCACCGGTCTGAACACAATCGCACTTTTTAAGGAGCTTGCACTAATATCCACCTTAATGCCGCTTCACGAAATAGCAAGAGCAGCAGCGTAAAGCATTTTTTGCTTCATGCTGCTGATCCTTTTTGTCATTCCGGTTGTAAAATTAACTTTACCATTACCGAGTAGGATAGGTCACGACACGGTAACGCGTTTCATTGCGTTCAAAGTTTTTGTAATTGACATCATCCGGAAAGGAGGGATTATAAGCATTCACGCGCTTTACAGAAACGCCTTGCGCTTTTGGCGACGGATTTAAAATTGTCCGTTCATCTCTTTTTTTAACCCCAGTGGAATCGATAACCATATCTGTTCTATAGAATTTTTGCATGTTTTGGCGTGTTTTTTGAATCGCCGGAAGAGCTTTAAAGTCGGAAACAGCCTGTTTTACTCTTTCTTTTGGCGATTTTTCCATGGATTTTGATTTTGCTGGCATCTTTTTAAAAGCAATGGTAGGAACATTGTTAACATTGACGTAACGTGCAGATGCCCAACCAATTTTTCCATGATAACCAAGAGAACACCAAGTTTTATTGGATAGGCAGCCATAAATTTGCACTTTTGCTCCCATTGGAACCATTGCGATAACTTTATAAGCTGTCGCAGGGCCTGTGCGTAAAGATACCTGACCTGATGCAACACGAGCAACTGTTCCTGTAATGGTTCCAGCTTGTGCGTGAAAAGCAGTCACAGCCACCCCTGACGCTCCCAAAGCCCATAAAATCATTGTTGTTGATAAAAATTTCTTTCTTAACATTATTTTTCTTCCTCTCTAAAACATGTGAAGGACAAATTTTCGCCTTTGCAAAAATTTGCCGCGTTTAAATCCAATGATCAGCAACCTTTATTCCCCCTAAAGACCCCACAACATTGCAACAAAATCTCTCTTGATCGCCTACACGAACACGGCCTTTTGATCTTGATTGCGCAGTATGTTCTTCATGAATTTACGGCTAAAGCATCATCTGATTGTCCGGTTCTTCAACCAATTGTCCCTTAAAGAAGTTTTTTAAGTGTCATTGGTTCCCTCAACAAATGATTGCAATAAAAGAATTAATTATTTGAATTTCAGAGAATTTCTATGAACAAAAGATGATCAGCCCCCAAAACAACTAAAATAGAAGGAAAAATAATACTCTTTTAAAAATAAAAGTGATTGAATATTCTCTAAAGCTTGTATAACTTTAAATCTGCCTAAAAAAATACAGAGTATATTGAAACTTCCCTCAAAAAATTTCTCGAAAAAGAAAGTTAAAAGCATATGACATTAAAATTTTTTTCTCGTAGTCGGATTATAGGATTATTCCTCTCTCTCTTTGCACTTTTTTTGTCTACTGCTTTTTCCATGGCCGCAGACAAAACAAAAATCAAACTTGGTATTATGGAAGGGCGGGATGCGATTATCTGGAAAATCGCTGCGGAACAGGCTAAAAAAGCCGGTTTAGATATTGAACTCGTTTATTTTTCTGATTACGCTTTGCCTAACGACGCTGTTAACGCAGGAGAGATCGATGCAAATGCTTTTCAGCACGCCCCTTATCTTAATGAACAAATGAAACAACGTGGCTATAAACTTTCAATTGTCGGCTATACATTTATTGCTCCAATTGGTGTTTATTCACACAAAATAAAAGACTTAAAAGATCTCCGTGATGGTGCACATGTCGGTATTCCGAACGACCCATCTAATGGTGGAAGAGCCTTACTTCTTCTCAATTCTTTAGGTCTCATTAAGTTAAAAGATCCTCATAATATTCTTGCATCTCCACTTGATATTATCGAAAATCCTAAAAACCTGCAAATTCGTGAGCTCGATGCCGGTATGTTAGGGCGTGCAATCGACGATTTTGACCTTGCAATTATAAACACAAATTGGGCTATTGTTTCCGGATTAAGCTTCGAAAACGATGTGGTCGCATGGGAGAGCGCAAAAAATAATCCTTATGATAATGTCATCGTTGTACGCACGAGCGAAAAAGATGAACCATGGGTTAAAAAATTAGTTGCTGCCTACAATAACGATCTTATCCGTGCAAAAATCAAAGAGATTTTTGGCAAAACTGCCCAAACATCTTGGTAATGGTGCCAAATATCTTGGTAATTGTGCCAAATATCCCGGTAATTGTGAATGGAAAAACCTATTCTTATCTCCTTAAAAAACATCAGCCGTTGTTTTAACAAAACGGCTGGTGTTCCGGTAATTAATAATCTCTCTTTAAATATCCATGCTGGTGAAATCCTTGGCATTATTGGGCGCAGTGGAGCAGGAAAATCAACACTTATTCGCTGTTTAAATGGGTTAGAGAAGATTGATGCAGGGTCCATTTTTTTTGAAGGTGTTGATATTTCTAATCTATCAGAGATAGAATGGGCGCCTTACCGTCAACGAATTGGGATGATTTTTCAACATTTCAATCTTCTCTCATCGCAGAATATTCTTGATAACATTGCATTGCCGCTTAAATTAAGTGGTGTAAGTAAAAAACAACGCCACAAACGTGCCCTTGAACTGATTGAATTGGTTGGGTTATCTGGGAAAGAATATTGCTATCCAGCACAATTGTCCGGGGGACAAAAACAACGCGTTGGCATTGCACGCGCTCTTGCTGCTAATCCTAAAATATTATTATCAGATGAAGCCACTTCTGCTCTTGACCCTGAAACAACACAATCTATTCTAGAGCTCCTTGCTGATATTAACAAACACCTCAATCTCACGATTGTGCTCATCACCCATGAAATGGAAGTTGTGCGCACCATAGCGCATCGCGTTGTTGTTCTTAATCAGGGGAACATTGTAGAAGAAGGACGTGTGAAAGACATCTTTACATCACCGCAAGACGATACAACCATAGCCATGCTCAAGCTTGTCACCCCGCAACTTCCTGAAAAATTTGCTAAAAATCTCAAACCAACCGGGCAAGAAGCTGTCATTGAAATTAATATTGCCGGTGAAATTGCCCAGCAACCTTTTCTTCATCTTCTAGAAAATGAGAGTGGTTTAAAAGCACGTATTTTGCATGGTGGCATTGATACAGTTCAGGATGAAACCATCGGGCGACTCTTCTTGGCTCTTCCTGGAGAAGATAAAGAAGCTTTAGAAAAAGCTGTTCAATGGTTAACAAAAAAAGGACGATATTGTGAGGTCTTAGGCTATGTTTAATGTTCTGTCTCATGAACTTCCCCAAGCTGTTATTGATACAATATTGATGACACTTAGTGCTTCTTTTATGGCATTTATTATAGGACTTCCCCTTGGTCTTCTTCTTCACACAACAGCACGCGGGGGGATTTTTTCCTCATCTCTCATCAATCGCCCTTTAAGCATGATCATTGACAGTATTCGTGCCATTCCCTTTATTATTCTTGCATTTTATCTTCTTCCCGTTACGCGTATCGTTGTAGGAAGAGGGATAGGAATGCCTGCTGTAATTTTTATACTGACCATTTCAGCTATCCCTTTTTATGCACGCATGGCGGAACTCTCTTTTAAAACCGTTGAAAACGGTCTTATTGAAGCGATCCGCTCGATGGGTGCAAGCCGTCTTCAAATTATCAGACATGTTCTTATTCCTGAAGCTCTCCCTAGCCTGATTACAGGTTTTACAGTCATGGTCATTTCTCTTATAGGAGCCACTTCACTTGCTGGATATCTTGGTGGAGGCGGTTTAGGGGATATGGCAATCCGCTATGGCTACCAACGCTACAATACCTTCATCATGACCATCGTCATCATCCTTTTAATCGTGCTCAATATTACAACCCAATGGACTTCTGATAAAATCGTACAAAAACTTGATAAAACAAAACATTAAAAGACTTAGAATTTTACCTGCCAATACCATCATCCTCTTTGCCACTTTCCAAGTGCAGCAACCCTTGCCTATCGAAAACGCTCATAAGAGATTAGGAACTTTTTTCTTAAACAGTTTTTATCTCTCCCCATCCGTTCGTAACATGAAAGAAAATAGTTTTAATGGCTTTAATATAAAAGGGGATAAAATAAGAGATCTCACAGTATGTGAGACTCTCTTTAAATTAAGACATTGGTCACGACCTTTCCCAACCTTAGATAACACATTGAATTTATAATAATAATATGGCGTTATTCATATTGAATGAGAACTCTGAATACCGTAAGATCCTCTCATTCCCAGTTTGTTCCATATAGAATCAACCAAAACCTCTCGCTTACACGTTACAAGCGGGAAGAGCCGTGTGAGTAAAACTATACAAGAAAGAAAGGCATGCCTCTTATGAATTATCTCAAGCGCCAAGACCTGTCTTAACATTGGCGGCTAGCATATAATATGATGGTGCCAGCTTTCTTCTTCACAAGCATAAAGATAGGGGTGCTCAATGGCTTTATCGTTATACTATTCACAGGCGCCATTGCGAAATGGGTGTGACGAGCGTTGAGAGATGTTGCTTTAAAATAAGTCCGTGAATTGGCAACGCAAGTATATTCCATTTGAAGTGTTCTGTTTTACGTGATGAGTATGATCCCATTAAAGAACGCTATAAACAAAAGCATGAAGCAATGCACTATCTTCATTAGGAAACTCCTAATAGAATTGTATAAAATAAAGCACTCAAATAATCTAGATATTGGAAGGTTTCTCTTCCACAACAGCAACAATAAGCCATTGAGCGGTAAGAGCTGGTTTTTTTAACTTTTCAATTTCCACCGTAACCCCATAATGGAAAACCACTCGACCAGAAGGGCGAATTTCTGCGTCGTCTAACACAAAACGCGCACGTATCCGTACCCCTGTTTTCACAGGACTCATGAAGCGTACTTTATCGAAACCATAATTAATCCCCATTGTGCTCCCTTCTAACTCTGGAAGAGCTTCATAAGCGAGCGTAGACAAAAGCGATAATGTTAAAAAACCATGAGCAATCGTGCCGCCAAAAGGTGTCTTTTTAGCCTTTTCCTCATCAACGTGTATCCATTGATGATCATCTGTAGCACATGCAAACTGATTAATCATATCCTGTGTAACAAGACGCCACTCCGATAATCCCACTTCTTTCCCAATAAAACTGGTGACATCTTGTACTGTTATTTTTTGCTGCATAACGCTATTCCTATTTTATTTGATAAAAGAAACCACCCCTCTTGCTTTTATAAAATCCATTGATTAGAGCATCAAGAATAAAAGATTAATTGTCTTAAAAACAAATGCACCTTATGAATGAGAAAAGTTCTTTAGCAGAATAGTTTTCAAATAGGAAAAAAGAATGGCAAGCAATGTGAACCTAACAGGTTTAGCGCATGATTTGAAACAACGTGCAGAAAACTATCCCCCCATCCGTATTGGACTGATTGGTTGTGGTGAAATGGGCACAGATTTATTATCAAGTATTGCGCATATGGATGGTATAACAGTCGCCGCAGTCGCCACGAGAACACCGTCACGTATTTTTGATGCCGCTACACTAGCCTATGGCGAAGATGGACATGTCTGTGAAGTTGAAAATACTTATGCTCTCACCCAAAGCATTGAAAAGGGTTTGATTGCAGCAACAGATGATATTAACCTTGTTTTGCGCCATGAACAAATTGATATTATCGTTGATGCAACAGGCTATCCCGAAGCAGGAGCAGAGATTGGTATCAAAGCGCTTGAGAATAACAAACATCTTGTCATGATGAATGTTGAAGCAGATGTTACAATTGGCGCTTATCTCAAACATGAAGCAGAAAAACGAGGGCTCATTTATACACTTGGTGCCGGCGATGAACCTACTTCTTGTATGGAACTCATAGAATTTGTTTCAGCCCTTGGACATAAGATTGTTGCAGCGGGTAAAGGAAAAAATAATCCTCTGCGCTTTGATGCTACACCTGACGCTTACGAAGAAGAAGCATTCCGGCGTAATATGAATGTGCGCATGTTGGTCGAATTTATTGATGGTTCCAAAACGATGGTTGAAATGGCAGCCATTGCCAATGCCACCGGCCTTCTCCCCGATTGTCCAGGAATGCATGGACCACAAGCAGCGCTACAAGATTTAAACAAAGTGCTTATTCCAAAACAAGATGGGGGCATTTTACAACAATATGGTGTTGTAGATTATTCAATAGGTCAAGGTGTTTCACCAGGTGTCTTTGTCATTGCCGAAATAGCACACCCACGTTTACGCGAACGTATGGAAGATTTAAAAATTGGCCAGGGACCTTACTTCACCTTTCATCGCCCCTATCATTTAACAGCAATGGAAGTTCCCCTCACCTGCGCACGTATTATGCTTTATGGCAAAAAAGATATGGTCCCTCTTAGCCACCCCGTAGTAGAGGTCTGTGCTGTTGCTAAAAAAGATTTACACCCAGGCGATCAATTAGACTTTATCGGTCTTTATAGTTATCGTGCTTGGATAATGAACATTGCAGAAGCACGCGCTCACCAAGCTATTCCTTGTGGCCTTTTAGAAAAAGCAACAGTAACCGCTGAAATTAAAAAAAATGAACTCATTACAGTGCATAATACTGCTATTCGTGAAGATCAGTGGATTGCGCGTCTTCGTGCCAAACAAGACCTTTTGCTTGATTTCCCTTCTCACACTAAGGCATAAGTATCCTTTATCCTAACAACGAATCTATTGATTTATAAATAATAATTTCCCTCTCTTCTTTTAAAGTAACGCGTAAAAAATCAACACATTACAGGGTCATAATATTTCTATTCGCAAAAGATCAATGGATTGCGCGTCTTCGTGCCAAACAAGACCTTTTGCTTGATTGTCCTCTCTTTCTTCTCATATATCACTTCTCTTTTTTTAAACAAGGTATTGATTTATATAGATAATATAAGTGTTATTCAGATTGAACTCCCTCCCGAATATCGCAAGATTTTCTCATTCCAAACCTATTTATCTTGAATCAATCAAAATCATTTGCTTACATGTCACAAGCGGGAATGACGTATGGATAAAAATGTATAAGAAAGAACTAAAAATGCCTCTTATGAACCGTCTCAAGTGCCAAAGTCTGTCGCAACACCTACGAACTGGCAAAATGTGTGATGATGCCTGCTTAGGAACAGGACGTTTCAAACAGAATACACGTGCGGTGCAAATTCAGGTGTCTGTTTTAAAAAGATACTTCCCAACGTACATATCACCACCTCCATCTCACACCAGTGCCCATCAAGGCTATACCATAAACCACCCCATAAGAGGATGTAAGATTCATTATGTATCAACCATCTTGACTTCATAAGGATACAAACTGGCATCATCATTTTATCTGCCAGTTCTCGATTTACGACAGTCCTTAGCATTTGAGATAATTCCTGAGAGAAATTTTATTCTGTATCTTAAATAATTTTTATCCAAAAACTAACGCAACTTGTTATATGCAAGAAATGCTTTTGGTGGATTCAACATAAACAGATTTGAAATGAGAAAATCTTACAATATTTAAATCTCTCAATTCAACGTGAGAAATGATAAATGGATAATTTATCATTTCTCCACTGAATATTAGAACATCCAATACAGAGATATTTTTTGTTTTATCCTTTTTATTTTGTAATATAAAAAGGCTTTTAAAAAAGGATAAAATATATCTTTTATGTATAGTCTTCATATAAAAGCAGATAAACAATATAAAAGGACTGATAAAGAAGGTAAGAGTTCTAACCTTATTACGAGGAAATAATTATAAACTATCAAAACTAGGTGCTCTCCCTTAAAAAGGAAAAACACCCATAGTAAAAATTTGAAGTTTAATGATGCCAACCAAAGATACAGTTAGTAATTAATAATAGTAATTTTCTATCCAATATATTGTAAATATTTATTTTTTAAAAACAATGAAGTAAACAAAAAACGCATAAACTTTGTCGATAATTTTTCTCCTAGAGTGTACAGAATAATCCAACAAGAGACACAACAGTACCGATTATATCCCCAGTACATAAAGCAGAAAGAAGTAATAGAACACCTATTCCATCCCAAAAGGCTGAAGCTGAAAAGGCAGCAACTTTTTCAGCTTTCCCTAAAGCAACTTCATTTTGTCCTTCAAGGTCATGGATAACAACCCTATCTACCGCTTTAACAACCGCACTTTTTTCTAATGTAGAAACAATTCCTCCCTCTTGAAATTGATTTTTTACAAAACTTGCATTTCCCTCTACGGTTTGTACAAAAAAAAGAATAAATAGTGCAAAAGTAAATGAACATACACGATTTTTAAATATTTTAAACATAGCTTTCTTTGCTCCTCTTTTTCTTCACTGAAAAAGTGAAAAAAATATTCACATAATATAAAACCCTAAAATATATTTAATAATTTGCATAAATACATACAATACAATATGATATATTACGTGTACTTTTTACCATACAAATAACACATTATGTATTACATGTAAAGACATAAAAATAACATAATTTTAAAATGCCTCCTTAAAAAAATTTTTTGAAAATAAAATGACTATAAAATCTAGGAAACACAGTTGAACATAGCTTCACATCACGACAAAACCATCAAAGTAAAATGTATCGCTAATCTCTATTATCATCACCCCAAATTTTGAGGGGATTCTTGATCTCCTCTTTACACCTCAAAGGACGGAAATTCCTACCAGTTACCAGACTATCAACAATCCAGCTTCTCACGGGCGACTTCCACCTGCTGACTACTCATAGAGTCCACTTCATAGGCTCCGTTCGGGCATCCCCTTATCCTAAATACTGATCACCATATCTAAAAACACTTAATATAAAGCTTTTCACGCCTTATATCACCGCGCTAAATAACAGTGTTTTATGGCATAATAAGATAAATATCAAAAATAATTTCTTCCTTTTATAAGATAATTTATCATTGATGATTTTAAATTAAGAGCAACTCAATACAGTAATATTTTTTATTTACATCGCTCTACTTAAAAATAATAAAAAGTTGTCGACTTTCACATTAAAATAAACTCATTTGCAAACTTAAATAGAGCTTTTATAGCTTATTTGAAATGAAAATAATTTAATAAAACAGTATAACATTTAAAAATGTCATTATAACGATAATTATTGCCTCTTATCTTAGTAAAGATAAAAATTGAAATAGTGTTTCGTGGATCTTTTATTATATCGCGCATCAATGATATCGAGAAATAAAATTGCGGGCAAATAAAACTATCGCTCTAAAACAAAATAATACCCATAAATAAGCTTTTAAATAGTATACTACTTTTCGAAAAAATATTTATAATTCGACAAAACAATTCTAACTTGTAAAAGAGCAATCAAGATCTCTATTTTCAAACAAAAAGACATTAATAAAATAATTCTCAACTTTTACTGACCGTTAAAGAAAAAAACATTCCGTAGCATTATGTAGATCTTTTTTACCTCTATCAGATTGATAAAACATTATAAATAACACGAAAACACTAACAAACGACCTGAAACCAAATAAAAAGAATGCCATAACAATTGAGATGATCCCCCAAAATACTGAAAAAACTTCTTGCTTAACTTTCACAAAAGTTTGTTCATCTTTTTCTTCAATATTGTCGATGACAGCCACCTCTCTATTTTGAATAACTATGTTTCCTCTGGATTAATAACAAATACTTTCCTTTGCAATAGACCTTTAGCAATCTTCACATGACTATCTGCAATTTATATGAAACAAAGAGTGAATACTGTAAAAATATATAAATAAAAGTTACTATTGAATAATTTATTTTTATACTTACGATATAATAAAACATCCAATATAAACGTACTTAAAACTTAAATAAAAAATTGATTAAACATTTGAAGGAAAAGAGAGAGAGCAATTCACGAGAAAATTGTTTTTTAAAGGACAAGCTTAAGTAAGCGCATTGAAAAAATAACGCCATGAAAACTGATATTGAATGATAAATTTATCAACCGATCATCTTAAGAGTAAAATACTCATTTATAAGAATAATTCATTGTTTTGCATGTTGCGTGAAAAATTGGACTATTATAAAATTCTCTAAAATGTTAGCGCTGTTTATCTTGAATCAATCAAAACCACTGGCTTGCCTATCACAAACGAGAGTGATATGTGGGTAAAAACACGCAAAGAAAGACATAAAAAAATCACTTATGAAGCGTTTTAAAAAGCAAGTGCTGGTGCAACCATTGAGAATTGGTAAAGTGTGTGGTGGTGTCCCTTTTTTACTTCAAAAGTATACAGATGCTGGCGCACAATGTTGCGACAGACCTTGGCGCTTGAGACGATTCATAAGAGCCCTTTTAGTTCTTTCTTATACAAATCTTATCCATACGGCTCTCCCCGCTTTTGACGTGCAAGAGAATAGTTTTGCTTGATTCAACATGAGAAAGATTTGAAATGAGAGAATCTTACGATATTCGAGTCTCTCATTCAACATGCAAAACAATAAATTATCATTTTAAATCAATATGTTATTAGTGTATTCATGTTTTACATGAGAAGACGTAACTCCACGAATGCCATAAAACAGCTCTTACATTGGAAATGGCGCATAAAAAGACTTTTTATTTCTTCTTTTTAATTTTTTATCCATATACTCAATTTTCTTATAACGCGTAAAAAAATGCTCGGGATTCATCATGAATAGATTTGAAATAAAAAACGCATACGACTTGCTGCTCTCATGCAATAGAGAGAATTTATAAATTATTATTATAAGTTCATATATGGCCTACAAAATACAATTTTTTGTCAACTTTTTCGATTTTGCTCATGATATAAAAATAACGTAAAGTTCTAGAAAATAGACAAATAATTCCATAGTAACATGATTAACAAGTACAAAACCCACACAAAATGTGTGGGCTTTTTTTGTTTATGCAAATAAACAAATTAAATATATATTTTTTATTTAATAGGTGTTTCCCAATGGCGGGCACGAACAAATGAGCATTCTGTCTCCCGCAACATTATCAATACGCGATACAGGAGGCCAATATTTATTAGCTGGATCAAGGGAGCTATTGGGAAAAGCAGCTTCTTGTCGCGAATAGGGTCGCGCCCAAGCATCATCTAAAGTATCTACCACTGTATGGGGGGCATTCACCAATGGATTATTGTCTTTTGGCCAAACCCCGCTACCGACTTTCTTAGCTTCTTCAGCAATGGAGAGTAAAGCATCACAAAAACGATCAATCTCTGCTTTTGGTTCTGATTCCGTTGGCTCAATCATCAAAGTTCCGGGAACAGGAAATGACATCGTGGGCGCATGGAATCCATAATCAATGAGACGTTTTGCAATATCATCAACACTCACCCCATACTGTTCTTTCAACACGCGTGTATCCACAATACATTCGTGCGCAACACGTCCATGCTTGCCCCGATAAAGAATGGAATAAGCGGCTGAAAGACGTGCAGCAATATAATTGGCATTTAAAATGGCTATTTGTGTTGCATATTTTAAGCCATCAGCCCCCATCATTCGAATATACATCCATGTAATCGCAAGAATAGAGGCACTTCCATAAGGAGCAGCCGAAACCGCATGCGTTGTCCCATCTTGTTCATGACCTGGTAAGAATGGCTTGAGATGCGTTGCAACCCCAATTGGTCCCATACCAGGACCACCACCCCCGTGAGGAATGGCAAATGTTTTATGAAGATTCATATGACAAACATCAGCGCCAATATCCGCAGGACGAGCAAGCCCCACAAGGGCATTGAGATTAGCACCATCAAAATAAACTTGTCCGCCATTTTCATGAATAATAGAACAAATTTCCTTAATGCTTTCCTCATAAACACCATGGGTTGAAGGATAAGTAATCATGAGAGCAGCCAATTTATCTTTATGCAATTGCGCTTTCATTTTGAGATCGTCTACATCAACATCACCATCGCTTAAACATTTTACCACAACGACTTCCATACCTGCCATATGGGCCGAGGCTGGATTGGTACCATGCGCAGATGCAGGAATAAGACAAACTGTACGTTGATGTTCTCCCCGTGATTGGTAATATCGTCGGATAGCCAAAAGCCCAGCATATTCACCTTGAGCACCAGAATTTGGCTGAAAAGAAACTTGCGCAAATCCTGTAATTTCGCACAACCACGCATTTAACTGGTTGATCATCTCCAAATATCCCGCTGCATCCTCTTGTGAAACAAAGGGGTGTATATTGGCCATGCTCGCCCAACTTACAGGCATTAATTCAGCCGCGGCATTAAGCTTCATTGTACAAGAACCAAGAGGGATCATAGCGCGATCCAGCGCCAAATCCTTATCCGCTAAACGACGCAAAAAGCGCATCATATCTGTCTCTGAATGAACCGCATGAAAAAAAGACTGAGAAAGAAAAGCAGCATCCCGTTTTTTTCCAAAGAGTCGAGGAGAAACCTGATCGCCTAATTGTGCCCCCAAAAGCTGCGCTAAAGCACCAGCATCTTCTTCTGTTGATAATTCATCAAAATTGATTGCAATAGCGTCATCATCAAGAACACGAATAAGGCGCCCACCTATTTTGGCTTGATGCGCAATCTCTCGCGCTTTTCCCTTAACAGAAATACTCACACAATCAAAAAAGCTTTTCCCTTCAACATGAACCCCTGCTGCTTCTAAACCAGCAACAAAACGACATGTTAAATGATGAATTCGCTGTGCAATTTCTTGTAAGCCTTTTGGCCCATGCCAAACAGCATAAGCGGTTGCCATATTAGCCAACAAAGCCTGCGCTGTACAAATATTTGACGTCGCTTTATCACGCCGAATATGTTGTTCACGTGTTTGCAAAGCCAAACGAAAACCAACGCGTCCTTTGGTATCCACGGATTGACCAACAATACGCCCTGGAATAAGACGCGTTAACGCATCACTAACCGCAAGGTAACCAGCATGTGGACCACCAAACCCCATTGGGACCCCATAACGCTGCATAGAGCCAACAACAATATCTGCCCCCCATTGAGCAGGTGGCTCCTGAAGGGTAAGCGCTAAAGGATCAGCCACAACGATAACTAAAGCTCCCTTTTCCTTTGCCTCTTTTATAACCTCACTGTAATCATGAAAAAAACCTTTTGTATCTGGCCAAGATAAAACAATTGCCGCTGTATCAGAATCAATTGCGCCATTTTGGCTAATCTGAATCCCTTGTGTTTCAGCACGCGTTTGCGCAACACTCAAAGTTTGAGGATGTAAAAGACTCTGAAGAGAAATTTTTGTTTTTTTCTCACGGAAAAAGCGAAAAGCGAGGGCATTGGCTTCAGCTAAAGCCGTTGCTTCATCAAGAAGGGAAGCAGCAGCAACAGGCAAACCTGTTAGTTCACTAACCAATGTCTGAAAATAAAACAAAAGTTCTAAACGACCCTGGCTAATTTCTGCTTGATAAGGCGTATAAGCAGTATACCAAGCCGGATTTTCAAACAGATTTCGTAAAATAACCGGAGGCACATAAGTTCCATGATATCCTTGCCCAATAAAACTTTTGTGCACATGGTTACGCTCCATCATCTTGGAGAGTTCTTCCAAGGCTTGGTTCTCACTAGCAGCCTCTGGAAGATTCAATGAACGTCCCAAATGGATAGAATGTGGAACAGCTTGAGAAATGAGTGTCTCAACACTATCAAGCTCTAAAACATCAAGCATTTTTTGTGTTTCATCAGGACGAAGCCCAATATGTCGAGAAGAAAAAGAACGCTCGATCATGCTACTCATCCAATCAAATCCTTATAAGCATCTTCATCTAACAACTCATCCAGTTGAGTTTCATCTTGCAATGTCATCTTCCATAACCAGCCTTCTGTTTCGGGTTTCTGGTTTACCAGTTCAGGATTATCAGTCAATGCTTCATTTCTTTCGACCACTTCACCATCAAGAGGCGCATAAACATCTGAAGCCGCTTTCACCGATTCCACAACAGCCGCCGCCTCCCCCTTGGAAAGTTTTGTCCCACTTTGCGGTAAATCAACAAAAACCAAATCCCCTAATTGCTCTTGCGCATAATGCGTAACCCCAACAGTCACTACTTGTCCTTCAACTCTAAGCCATTCATGGTCTTGTGTAAAATAAGTTTTAGACATAAAAAATCATCCTTTAAAATAACGTTGTTCAACAAAGGGAAGAGAATGAACTGATAGTGCAATCTTTTTGCCTCGCAGTTCTGTAAAGACTTGTGTTCCTTCAACTTTACAATCAACAGGAACGTAACCCATTGCGACAGGCCCCTCAAAAGAAGGACCAAAACCACCTGATGTTACAACTCCAATCTCATGGCCTTGATCATCGAGAAGCACTGCACCGGCACGAATAGGTTGGCGCGTCTGCGGTTTTAATCCAACGCGACAACGAGTAGGTCCTTTTTGCAGTGCTTCAAGAAAAGCCTTTGCACCATAAAATTGTGCTTTTTCTCGAACACTTTTAGGAACAGCCCATGTTAGAGCCGCATCAATAGGTGTCGTATCAGGGGTAATATCATTTCCATGCAAACACAGCCCCGCTTCCAACCGCAAGCTATCGCGTGCGGCAAGTCCAATCCACTCAACACGAGAATCACTCAGCAATTTTTCAGCCAACATATGCGCATGCCCTATAGGCAAAGCAATTTCAAAACCATCCTCTCCCGTATAACCAGAACGCGTTATAAACCAATCTTGTTGTGGTTCGAACCCTTGCATAAAGAACAATTCATTCCCTGGTAGATCTGCATCTGCAAGAACAGCTGCTGCTTCAGGACCTTGAAGAGCAAGCAATACCCTTTCAAGGGCAATCACTTGACATTCAAAATCAACAGCACGCTTTTCTAATTCTACAAAATCAGCCTGTGCATTCCCAGCATTGGCAACCAACATAAAACGGCACTCTGCCAAACGGGTAATAATAAGATCATCAAGAATACCAGCCTGCTCATTAAGCAAATAATTATACCGTGATTGCCCAATCTTTAAAGCTGCTGCATCAATGGGAAAAGCATAGGATAAAAATTCCACTGCTTGTGCCCCTTCAATGGTAATCAATTTCATATGAGAAATATCAAAAAGTCCTGCATGTGCACGCGTATGAAGATGCTCTTTCAAAACGCCAAGAGGATAAGTTAAAGGCATGTTCCAACCCGCAAAAGCGCCAAATTTTGCTCCTGCTTTTTCATGCAAATCATATAAAGGAAGTGTTTTTAAAAAAGATGTTTCTTGTGCTGTGCCCATAATAACTCCAAAGCCGCGTAACGCCCACACAATATGGCCGCTTCTGCACCCCTCTGTCATCAACCTGAGAGACTCGCGAAAAGACCTTTCGCTTACACCTTCGGCGCGGGCTCTCCCGACTTTCCAGATCTGCCTTCTTCCTTTTACGGTCCTTAAAGCCTGAGAGATTATGGGCTATTTCCCCTTCGGCGGCAATGCGAAAATTTGCAATCTGCACTCTCCCGCAAAAGAATGAAAGAAACGATAACGCTCTTTCCAGCATATTTAAACCTATAGCCTATCTTTATCACACTGTCATCAGTAAATTGATGAAAATACTCTCATTTTAAAACTTGCATAAGCGGCTTCAAAGGATTTATAATAGTATCCTTTTGAACTTTACAAAAATTGTAAGGAACGCATTTTAGGAAATTTAAGACAAAAATCAAAAGCTATCAAAAAAGATACCCCTTGAAAATCATGCAAAACGTCACACACTAAAAAGATCGCAAAGCAATATTCTTTCTCGCGCGGTTCAACCTTAAAGATAGGGTTTCATATTCTTTTTGAGAATAAGGACTTCAAATATTTTATAAGTATGATTTTAATGCACAAGAAGTGGATTTTCTGCTTTACTCAATAGTGTCACAAATTGCAACTATTTACAGACTAAAACTACCGAACAAAGGTGACAAAATACTCATGAAAGCTGGTAATATCTCTTACAATTGTGAAAATGATCTTCCAAAGCAAATTGCTCTTTTTCCTTTAGAAGGTGCACTCTTACTACCCGGTGGTTTTTTATCACTCAACATTTTTGAGCCAGAATCACTTGAAATGATTGAAAACGTTATGGTAACTGATCGTCTATTGGGCATTATTCAACCACTTTCATCGGATACAAACCGCTTCTCTACACAACTTTATAAAACAGGTTGTATAGGACGCATTACAAACTACAGTGAAACAGGAAATGGACAACTGTTCATTATCTTACAAGGTGTTTGCCGCTTCACCTTAGAACAAGAATTGAAAAACACAAAATCCTATCGAACAGCTCTCATCCAATCAAACATAAAAGACTTGCAAGAATTTGATATTGAAGAAAGCATTAACCGAGAGAACTTACTTGACGTTGTAGAAAAATATCTAACCATCCATGAAATGGAATATAATTGGAGCAGTATCATAGAAGCCCCTACACCTATATTAGTTAATGCTTTTTCAGCTCTTATTCCCTTTACACCAGCAGAAAAACAAGCTCTCCTTGAAGCTCCAGATATCAGAAGTCGTGCCCAAACTCTTCTTGCATTAACAGAACGCTCACTCATGAAGCAAACAGGAACAAATTACCGTTTAAACTAATGGACGTCCAAACATGAAAAAAATGACCACAGATCCTAAAATGCTTGAATTGCTCGTCTGCCCAATGACAAAAGGCACGCTCTCTTTCAACCCAAAAACACAAGAGCTCGTTTCTTACAAAGCCAAACTTGCCTATCCTATTCGTGATGGCGTTCCCATTATGCTTGCTTCGGAAGCACGCCCTTTGCAAAATAATGAAGAAATAACGCGTAAAAAATAAAAAATTTCCAAGCAATTTCCCTCTACAAGCCCACTGTTATCAAGCCTCTATCCCTATGATATCTCAAGTGTTGACGAATTCTGAAAAAAAGCGTTTTACAATATAGTAATACACCGATTTAAAAGATATTTATATCGCTTTACACCTTGTAATAAAAGCCAAAAATATCATCAGATTCTCTCACATTCCAGCCTGTTCATACTGTGGAGCAATCAAAACCATTTGTTTGTCCAATACAAGCATCTGAACAAAAACAATTAAAAAGGGAATAAAAATGGCCCTTATGAACCTTTTAAATACAAAGGTCATAATAACATTTTGAATCAACCCAAGTGAATGAAGTTTATTAAATATAAAGGTAATTATATTTCATGGACTTTACATTATACCATTCACGAATACCATCGTGAAATAGATATGGGGAGCATTGATAAATGTTTTTTTAACAAGCACATAAATTAGCAAAACAAGTATATTCCGTTTGGAGCTTCTATTTTTTACATAAAGGATGTTATCCTATTCAAAAAACAAGAAAAACAAAAATCCGAGGCAGTGCATCATCTTCATTTTCATTATTTAAGAGATATTGCTTTGGGCACTTTTGAAAGTAGCAAAGTCGAATTTAAAAGAGATGAGTACGCTAGACGGATTTCCTCCTTTATAACCTCATATTTTCCCATAATGAGTATGTAGATCGGTTTTAGAAATTACCCAAACAAGAGATACGCAATACACTCGCTCTCATTTGATAACAAAGGTAGGAACAGCTAATAGAGCTCTTATCCGTCTCAATCTTAGTCTCAAACATGCTCCTGCGTTAGAATTGGATGTTGATTTACAAATAACAACACATGAGAAGAACAACGCCATAAAGTCACGAATAGACCGAAAATGGAATGGAGAAATGCCCCAACTTTTATCCAACCTTTCTATCAAAAAAAACAATGATACCATTGTCTTTGCGTTTGCTTATCCTTACTGGAGTGGCTTCCTTTTGCCTTATATATATGCGTTTATTTGTGAAAGATAAATGAAAATATATAGACAGTTCTTGGCTTGAGAATATGCAAGAGCTACCGTGATACGACAACAAAGTTGTGCCTTTATCATCAAAAGCATTAGAAATTATGAAACAAGATCGCCCGCTTTCTCATAATGATTTCTTTTGTCTGTAATCAATCGCGGTCTCCTTAATGTGAATTCCCTATCACAACATATGAGAGAAACGAGACTTAAAGCCTTTCTCATCAGCTTCATTCTTGTTTACGCGATTGGTTAACACGAAAGCCGCTGCTGACCATTGATCTACTTTACGAGACTCGACAAACTAAAACCCGCTTAAAAATTTTCATCATACGACGAACAAAAAATACTACATGCGTAAAGTTTTACATGAGCCAAATATCATTATAAAAGGCGATATAGTATAAACGACATAATAATACAAATCAGAAAAAAGAAGCAATAAACTTTAAAATAAAAAACATCAATTTTAAAAACAGCATTTCTCCCTTTTCACATTTATTATCATTGCCCAATACTCTTGGTACTTATTCATTTACTACATCTTGCACCATGGATTTTAACGAATCAGAAAGAAACAAGCAGTAAACTTTTGAATGATAACAAAAGCCATAAAATTAACTTTGAAAAAGATAATGCCTAAATCAGATCTTCAGATATTCGATTCTCCCTCTCAACAACGGAAAAAACATATATTCCACGACGTTTTGGAATATATCTTTGTGATTATAATCACTTTAAGTGCTATTTTTACTGCTCTTCTCTCTTTTTCAGATAAATTTAAGGCATATTTTTAAAAGTAAGCAGCCTATCTAACTGTGATAATGGTTGTACTGTCTTTAAAATTTCTTTTGCTTTTTTTTCATCACGGTGCATTTGTGCAATCAAAGGTTCAAGCCCATCAAATTTTTCTTGTCCGCGCAAAAATTGAAAAAAAGAAACGGTACAGCTTTCCCCATAAAGGTCATCGTTAAAATCAAACAAATAGGTTTCCAAAAGTGGTGTACCATCTTTAACAACCGTTGGACGACAACCAAAGCTTGCAACGCCATCATACAAAACACCGTTCGCACGACGCAAACGTACCGCATAAACACCATGTGCCAAACGAACTTGAGGAGGCAACATCTGATTAGCAGTAGGAAATCCCAAAAGGCGTCCAAGTTTTTCGCCTTGAATAATATGGGAGCATACGCGATAGTGATACCCTAATAAATGGGCTGCTTTGTCCACTTCGCCTTGTGAGAGAAGCTTCCGAATACAACTCGAAGAAATGATCATCGGTTGTGAATCTTGATGACGAGAAACGCATGGATGAGAAAAGCAAGGAACTTGCACGACCTGAAATCCATATTCTTTTCCTCTTTGGCAAAGAAGATATACGTTTCCGCTTTTCTGATGACCAAATTGAAAATTTTCGCCTGTCACCACAACGGAAACATCAAAAACTTCCTTTAAAATCGACTTAATAAATTCATCTGCTGAAAGAGCAGCAAACTGTGCATCAAACGGCTGTTCAATCACGCCATCAAAGCCAAGGATTTTAAAAATTTCAGCTTTTTCAGCAGCCTCTGTCAAACGATAGACAGGCGCTGAACGTCGAAAAAAACTTCTTGGATGTGGTTCAAAAGTTAAAACAACTGCTGGTTTCTTTTTTATCGTCGCGAAATCAAGCGCTTTTTGTAACACCACCTGATGCCCGCAATGAACACCATCAAAATTTCCAAGTGCTAACACGGCTCCCCGCCAAGCCGAGGGAAACATATGAATTCCCTGAAGACGCAAAAAATTAGCCATTACTGAAGTGCCCACATGATTGCTTGTGGTTTATAACCATGACGTTCCAGAAAAGAATGCAAAGCTTGCTTATCCACCACACCATTCTTCATATAATCATAACAATGAATCCCCCCCATAATATAAAGGGCATCCAGCCCAAAATGAGCCGCCCCCTTAATATCCGTTAAAAGACCATCACCAATAGCCAAAACTTGACTTTTTTCTACTGTTCCCCGTATTTTTTGAAGTTTTTCAAAGGCACATTCATAAATAGGCGCGTGAGGTTTTCCAGCGATGCGGACTTCCCCTCCTAATTGTTGATAAAGACGCGCTAATGCACCAGCACACCAAAATTCCTTATTTCCATAATGGACAATTACATCAGGATTAGCACAAATAAAAGGTAAATTCCGCGCTCGCATACGATGAAACATCTCCTCATAAGCAGAGGGTTCTTCGTCAAAATCTTCAAGAAAACCACTACAGACAACAACAGAAGCCTCCCATTCTTCAACAAATTCACACTCTAACCCTTCAAACAGCACCAAATCACGTTGTGGCCCAATGAAAAAAACTTTACGCGGTGCAGTCCGAATGAGATCACGCGTGACATCCCCTGAAGTGATAAGTGCATCATAATAGTCGCTATGAACATTCATACTTTGTAATTGGGCAGCAACACCTTCCCGTAGTCGAGGAGAATTGGTCAATAAAATAACAGTTTTTCCCATTTGGCGAATTTTATACAACGCCTTCAACGCTGGTTCAAATGCATGTACACCGTTATGTACAACACCCCATACATCGCAAAAAACAGCATCATAATGTGCTATAATAGTCTCGATATGGGTAAGCTCATTCATAGTGCACCTATCTCTATTTGTCATTTATCAAGCTGTCTTTTACTTCAAAATTACTTATCGAAAGATAATAGTTCTGTCATCTGCTTTCTCAAACTATACCCCAACTTTGTATCGCCTATAGAGATCATACGAAATAATAAATAAAATAAATTATCGTTAAGTTGTGCAAAATTCTAAAATGCTTTATATCAAAAGCTTATCATTCCCAAATATTCATTTTTCTTATTTAACAACAAATGCATTGATACAGTTTTTTTATCTAAAAAACTCAAATTCTTTGCTTGGAAAATAAACGAATATCCCCCTTAGAAAAAACCGCTTCTTTAAGTATAAAATCTTTAATTTATAACAATAATTTATTATTAATGTATCATGAGAAAGCTAAATATCTTTTCTCATTTCAAATCTGTTTATATTGAATCAACCACAACTATTTTCTTGCATATTATAAGCGGGATGAGCGTGTAGATAAAAACACTTGAAAACTAAGAAATAAAATACCTCTTATGGTCCCTCTCAAATACAAAAACTGTCGTAACATTTTGAACTGACAAAGAGTATGTGCTGTCATACAGCTTTTTTTTCAATAAAGATAGAAGTATGACTTTTATACCATGCATGGAGGCTTTACCGTTATACACTTCACGAAACGCCATTGGTGAAATGGGCTTTAGCATTGGGAAATGTCCCTTAAAAACCAACATGTGAATATACAACAACCAAATCTATTCTGTTTTAATTTTGTTTTGCATGAGGGATATTCACTCATAAAAGCTTTCCCCTATCATCATGATATCTAAACCGTATTTAAAAAAACCATTTTGCTCACCTATATAAGAAAAACAAATCTTTTTGGTTATTGATTAAGTACAGCACCATAAGCGGTGCTTTAAGCTTAAAAGCCAAGCTTTATCTTTGTGAAAAACAGAATTGAGAACATAACTTGAATGAGTAAGCGTAAAAAATTGAGAAGCAAAAAACCTTTTAAAGGATGTTTTGATCGTATACGCCAACAATCAATAGGGAAAACAAACCTGAAACCTCGATACATAAATTTACTCCGCGTTACGGATATCTCGGAATTCCGGGAGGCTTTGCTATGTCTAGGTGCTTTCAGCACTACAAGCAAAAAGCTGATTCGAGGTCAGTGCTTGTTACTCCCAGAATACCAATGCGAGGGCGCTCGCAACTGGAGGGAAAAGTGCATGTTCAAAATTCTCATATTGATCTTTTTGTAGGTAAAAAATTCGCTTTAGGCGAAAAATGTTGAAGATGTCTCAAAAAACATTAGGACACCGTTTAGGTGTCACTTTCCAACAAATCCCAAAATAAGAAAAATGTTTAAATCGTGTGAGCTCAGGATGTTTAAAAGAAATTTCCGATATTTTGAATATTCTACTTGCCTTTCTTCTACACTGATATTGTCGCAAAAGAAAATACCCCATATCATCATGATGAAATCGCAGCAAGCAGAGAAGAATTTTTGCTTTTTAAAAATTTTAGAGTCCTCTCATCTGTCAAACAGAAAGCAATTTTAAACTTAATTTGTGATCAAAATAAAAGCGTTTGCATAGGTATAGGATGCCACACGCTTTGTTCTTGGCCTTCTCCTCACACTTCAAAGGACGCCCCCCCTCCTCAAACCGGTTGATAAACGATCCGCCTTTTCAAGAATAACTCCTTCGCAGCTTCCCATTTCATAGGGTTCCTTTCCCCAAATTATAGGAATAAGCCCTCCTTTGAATATTTACCGCACTTCTCTCATCAAAACAGCCTATGCATAAATTTTTGTGTCTTACATCACCATACCGCAAACAATAGTGTTTTACAGAACAATAGGACAAGCATTCATACGTATAAAGGGTAGCCCCCTCTTCGCTGTGGACACTCCATTAATTTTAAACGATGTGCATTTAATATACTTTCGTAAGATGCCTGCTTATAAAGGCATAAAGGTGAAAACCATTTACCATCTTTCCCATCTCCTTTTAATTCAGCTTTACGGCTTTCAAAAATACCCAAAGCAATATCTTTTAAATAATGCAGATTGCTTATTGCCTCACGCTTTTGTTTATCGCGTTCTTTAATGGGGTAACAACCCTCACGTAAAATAGAACGCCACCCAATTTCCAATTCATAGACTTGTTAAAAAAAAACATCTCTTAAAGTACCCAAGCCCACTTCGCGACAATGCCCATGAATGGTATAATGGTAAATTCATTGAGCAGCCCCATCTTTACGCTTGTGGGGAAGCAACCCGGCAACCATCACAAACTTTGCCAGCTCCCAATGTTGCAACAGCTCTTGGCACTTAAGACGATTCATAAGAACTATTTTTAGTCCTTTCTTATACAAATTCTATCCACATACTCACCCCGCTTGTGATATGCAAGAAAGTGATTTTGATTGATTCAACATAAACAGGTTTGAAATGAGAGAATCTTACGATATTCGGGACTCTCACTCAACATACAAAACAGTAAATTATCATTATAAATAAATTTATTGTATAAAGACTTGGTATCGTTATACATTCCTAAAAGCATGTTCTTTCCTCTAAAGTTTCAATGCGATACCAATGCCATCATAAGACAACGCGATCCTATACTCTCGTGAGAATAATCCTCAATTTTACAAAGTTGAAACAAACAACATAATGACCAATACAATTTGAGGCAATTATCTAAAAAATGATAACGATTACTACCTATAAAAATTAAAGAAGCAATTATTCTTTGAATAGTAACTTCTTTATTGAGACATTAATATATCAAAATTTATTGTAGAGTGTATATTTCTATTAAAAGCCGTGTTTACGACCTGTAGAATCAAGCTTTGGCGAGAAAAATAGTTCATTATCTGCTTGGAGAACATTTTGACAATTTTTAGATTCCTGAACAGCTAGTCCTGAAAGAAAACATTTCTTTCCCCATTCTTCTCTTAATTTTGCATCTTTCTTAAAATCTTCCACACTATAAGTTTTTTCACATCCCACAACGAATAATAGAGCCATGCATAATAAAATAATTTTTTTCATTTTACCCCTCTTTAAAGAGCTTATTTGTTAACATCATCCCCCAAATGGATTTTTAATTTTCACACTGTATGAGAATACAGCCTTACTATTACTTGCTTGCTTTCACAGCAAATACTCTGAGTAAAATAACGCAAGAAGAGCTCACGACAACCATTGTATGAATTTGTCATAAATACCATGAGAATGAAAAAGCCAAAACTGACCACAAATGATGAAATTAGAAGGTGCATTAATGCTTTTGTTCAACTTATTCAAATAGTTACATTGCAATAGGCATCGCCCCTAGCCCTATAAAAAGCCTATGAGCATTATAATACTTAAGTCTCACGATCATTAAACCACAAAGCCATAACAAAAAAGTATGAGCTCTTTTTACCTATTTGTATGTTGATTATTGTTCCCCAGCGAAGGCCTAAATAGAAACGTTTTTTGATATATAGAAAACAATCAGCAATGCAAATCATTTTTACGAAGATTTCTTCGTGTAGAGTCTATTTGAAATACATCCATTTTTTGGAAATCTGAATTTAAAAGCAGATAATTATGAAAGCTTTTCAAGAAATGCAACAGATTGATCACTTTTAAATAAGTAAAAAACGTGATCCAATCCTGAAGACAAAATTCTGATGAAAAAACTTTTGCTATGAATTCTTTTAAGGCATTGTGAAAGATTCTATCCGTTATATCAAACCTTACACCATTTTGAAATTTGTTCATTTTTACTTTTATCAACACCACTCTAGAAATCCGTTTCTTGAGCGTTTTTTATCGCCTCACTTTCTCCTTCAAACACAAATACTCAAAAAGACTTTGCCACCAACAATGACATTCCCGCCTCTTTTTAAAGCACATCAATAAGAGAAGCTATTTTAAGAGCAAATCTCTCTTCAACATGAATGTATCATCCATTTACTTCATAAACGAAAATAATCTCACCGTTTATTCAAATTTGCTCTACGATTTAGTACAATTTTATTGATAAAGTTTTTCTATAAAGATTTAAGTCAATAGGTTCGTTAAAACCAATCATGGACTAGCAAAGGGGTTATAGGATCCATTATCTCGCCGCCATTTTAAAGGTTCAGTGAAATCACTCGACCAAAGACCAATCTTGTTGCCACGTGCTTTTTCTTCCGCATGATGATACTGGACTGGAATAGGATTTTTCCCCTCTTTTGAGAGTACCAACATACCTTCTGTAAGACCTGCCTCAGCTAAATCAACCCCTTGAACAAAACATTGCGCATAATAAACACCATTGTGCATCAAAGCCTGTTTACAGGATAAATCCTGCCCAAGTGTTTTGGTGACAAGCCAAGCCATTGTAACCACACCACAGGACCATTCTTGATCATTTAATCTTGCTTTTTGACGGGGTGCACATGTGTCCACACCATAAAGATGAATATCACGGGAGATATGTGAGCGCCAAGATTGTGCAGCAGGCGTCAGTAATTTAAATGTAACCCCACTTGTAACAGAAGCCTTACCATGAAAAACAACAGTATTATTTGCAACATCATTTAATGAAACACTCTTCTGCAAATCGAGAGCTGGTTCATTTTTTTCTAATTGCTGTTTGGTGATAGATCTACCCAACTTTTTTTCTTCTCGATAGAGATCGACAATATCTTGGATATCTTGCGTCTCAAATGGTTTAAGAATGCTAAAATCCATTTTATCTTTATATTCGCTTAATCCCCACACTGTAGCCCCCATAATGTAAACAATAACAATTAATTTAAATGGCATCTCTTAACACGCTCGCTCAAAAAATTCGTTTTTTTCCTATCATTTCAGATTATTGATCAGCAATCCCCTTGTTTTTAAAGAAAAAATCCAAATATAAGTGTTGCAGATTAACTACATTTTGTAAAGAATAATATTCTTTCTTGCATTGTTTCAATATTGTTGTCTTTACCAAGATATACAACTTAAAATTGCCATTTTCATATAACACAATCTCAATTTGAGAAGACTTCTGTCTCTTTACAAAGAAGAGCTTGAGAGTGAACAGATCCACTATCAAGGCTTTTAAAACAAATAAATGAGGAGAATTAAACTGTTATCAAATGACAGCACTCTTCAGTTTGTTAGAGGCAATGGAATGTCGACATATGAACAAATATTATTTGTTAAAGAGAGGTAAAATGACAGATAATAGATTCCAGAACATCATTTTTATTGTGACCATGCTGCTTTTTACAGCAGTGCTTGTATCTGATCCTTCTTATGCTGCTTCTGCTCCTAGTGGAGGTGGTCTGGGAAATCTTGATGGTGTTTTAGGTAACATTGTCACAATGATGACGGGTGGAACGGCAAGGCTCATTGCTATTATATGTGTTGCTGCTGTGGGGATTGGCTGGATGTACGGCTTTATTGATTTACGCAAAGCAGCTTATTGTGTTCTAGGGATTGCTATTGTTTTTGGCGCCCCTACTCTCGTCACTAAATTAGCAGGCACAACATAAATGAACGAAGATACTCTTTTCCTTGCCTGTACGCGCCCAGCCATGTTTGCCGGTGTTACAATGGAAGCGATGGCGTTCAATGTCATGGCGACATCCATTATTTTCATTTTGACCAGTGATTTTACCATGTTTGGTCTTGGGATTGGGATGCATTTTATTTTGCGAGAAGTGACAAAGTATGACCACAACCAATTTCGCGTATTATTTGCATGGCTCAATACACGAGGAAAACAAAAAAACCTCAACCGATGGGGAGGAGGTTCTACCTCCCCTTTACGCCTTGTCCGCACGTATAAGGAACTAAGTTAAAGGAACGAAACCGGTGAACCAGATGTCAATCATGAAACGGGAAACTTTACCTGAAGAATATATTCCCTATATACGCTATATCAACCAACATGTCGTTGCTTTAAATTCACGCTGTTTAATGGTTGTGATGGCTGTTGAGGGTATAAATTTTGACACTGCAGATATTGATCAATTAAATTCTTTACACAACCAATTAAACACCCTTTTAAAAAATATCGCAGACGAACGGCTTGCTTTATATTCTCACATCATCCGCCGTCGTGAAACGATTTATCCAGAAGGCCATTTTCTTTCATCTTTTGCAACAAAATTAGATGAAAAATATAAAAAGAAAATGGTTTCGCAAGAACTGTATCGAAATGATCTGTTTATTTCACTGCTTTGGAATCCCGCAGCGGATAAAACCGAAAAACTAGCTTCATTTTTTCAGCGCTTGAGCAAAGCAAAAAAAACTCATTCTGAACCTGATGAAGAAGCTATTCGTAAACTCGAAGAGTTAAGTCAAGATCTTATGCAAGGTTTGGAGGAGTATGAAGTCCGTCTGCTATCAATCTATGAACATGAAGGACTTTTATTTTCCGAACAAAGTGAATTTCTCCACCAGCTAGTGGGGGGAAGACGTGAGCGTATTCCTCTCACATTTGGAACTATTGCTTCAACAATTTACTCGGATCGTGTTATTTTTGGAAAAGAAATTATCGAAATTCGCCATGAAAGCAATGAACGCTTTGTGGGCATGTTTGGATGGAAAGAGTATCCTTCTAAAACACGCCCTGGTATGACAGATGGTCTGCTTACGGTACCATTTGAATTCATTCTAACACAATCCTTTGTCTTTAAAAGTAAGGCAGCCGCCAGTGCGATTATGAGCCGCAAGCAAAATCAAATGATCAATGCGGCTGACCGTGCTAGCTCACAAATTGATGCATTGGATGAAGCGCTAGATGATTTAGAATCAAACCGTTTTGTTTTGGGAGAACACCACATTTCTTTAGCTGTTTTTGCTGATCATCCCAAAATATTATCTGAAAACTTATCAAAAGCACGTTCCCATTTAACCAATGGGGGAGCCGTGATTGCCAGAGAAGATTTAGGATTGGAAGCGGCATGGTGGGCACAGCTTCCTGGAAACTTTAGCTATCGTGCGCGTTCAGGCGCCATTACCAGCAGAAACTTTGCCGCTTTATCGCCTTTCCATTCTTTCCCTGTTGGCAAACTAAACGATAATGTTTGGGGGGCTGCTGTCGCATTGCTAAAAACACAGGCTGGTTCACCTTACTATTTTAATTTTCATTATGGTGATCTTGGAAACACATTTGTTTGTGGTCCATCGGGATCTGGTAAAACAGTGATTGTTAATTTTCTTCTTGCACAATTACAAAAACACAATCCAACTATGGTTTTTTTTGATAAAGATCAAGGAGCAGAGATTTTTGTACGAGCTGGAGGTGGAAAATACAAACCTTTAAAAAATGGACAATCCACGGGGATTGCGCCCTTAAAGGGCATGGAATACACCGAAAAAAATAAAATCTTTCTTCGTAATTGGATCTTAAAGCTAGTAACTGCTGAAGGTCAAATCGTAACAGAAGAAGAGCGACAAGATATCGCCAAAGCCATTGATTCCTTGGAAAACTTACCCCCAACCCAACGCTCTCTTGGTGCCCTTCAACTGTTTTTTGACAACACATCCAAAGAAGGGATTGCCATACGGCTGCAACGCTGGATTAGAGGCAATGATTTAGGATGGGTTTTTGATAATGATCAAGATGATCTCAATTTAAATGCACAGTTCATTGGATATGACATGACCGATTTCTTAGACAATGAAGAAATTCGGCGCCCCTTAATGATGTATCTATTTCACCGCATTCTTGATTTAATTGATGGGCGGCGCATCATTATCGTCGTTGATGAATTCTGGAAAGCTTTGGAAGATGATTCATTCAAAGCTTTTGCGCAAGATAGGCTAAAAACAATCCGTAAACAAAATGGCTTGATGCTCTTTGCAACACAAAGCCCTAAAGATGCTTTGAACTCAACAATCGCGCACACAATTATTGAGCAATGCCCCACCCAAATATTTTTTCCAAATCAAAAAGCAAATTACAATGATTATGTCGAAGCTTTCAAACTTACTGAGCGTGAATTTGAACTGATACAGTCAGAATTAAGCAGAGAATCCCGTCGTTTTCTCATCAAACAAGGACAAAGTTCCGTCGTTGCAGAACTTAACTTACGTGGAATGAATGATGAGATCGCCGTTTTAAGCGGCACAACAAAAAACATTGAACTCATGAATGAAATTATCAACGAATATGGAGCTGCCCCGGACAAATGGCTGCCCATATTTTATCAAAGGAGAAAAAATCAATGAAAAAATATGGCTTAGTTACACTGTTATCTTTTTCTTTTATTTCTCATGCAATAGCGCAAACAACACCCGATGCAGATGAATATTATAAACAAGCACTCGAGAACACACAAAAATTAAATGCTGCAAAATCAGAAACAGCTGAAACCATTTATAAAACTGCAACTGAAACTGCAAAAAAAATTAAAGAAATAAGTGATCAGCTTGAGCAACTTAAATCAAAACCAGATACAAAACCCGAAGAATTGCAAGTCCTTCGACAAGATCTTCAAGTAAAACTTTCTCTTCTTCAAGCCGATCTTCAAGTGGCTTCTTTAAAACTTCAGTCTCTTGACATGATTCAAGCAAGAGATACGAAAACAAAAGACGAATTGCGTGAAGAAAAGGAGCAACAAAAGCATAAGTATCTTGCGGCCCAATTAAAAGAAAAAGAAAAAGAATTAAAAGAAAAACTTGAAAGTACGCGTACAAATGTCAGACTTTAGTTTTTCTCCCTTTGAAAGCGTTTCTGGGTATATTTTAAAACCCCTTGATAATGTGATGGACACAACGGTGAGTGGGCTGTCTTCTGCTATTTCAGCGCCCATAAATCTCGCCGCAATTATTTTTATCTTTCTTTATGGCTATAATGTTATGACAGGTCGCGTTGCGCTTTCGATGCATAGTCTTCTCAATAATGTTGTTAAAATTGTTGTTGTGACAACAATGGCAACGAATGCGGATACATTTAATACTTATGTCAAGGATATTTTCTTCAATGATTTATCCAACGCTATTGGGAATGCGCTGAACAGCAATCCAGCAAGCTCCAATGTTTTTGATTATATTTTGTTAAAGGCAAGTTCGCGCTATCAAGAAGTCTTATACAATGCTTGGTTTTTTGAAAAAATCATTGTGGGTCTTCTTGGTTCTATCATGCTTCTCGCCGTTATTCTTTTTTGTATAGGTGGTTTTATTGTGCAAATGTTTGCACAAGTTGCACTCGTCATGATTATAGGTCTTGGTCCTCTATTCATTAGTTTGTATTTGTTCAATGCAACGCGAAAATACACCGATGCATGGATTGCAACTTTGATCAATTTTACCATTTTACAAGTTCTCGTGATCATGCTTGGAACCATTATATGTCAAGTTATCCTACAGGTTCTCAAAGTTTCATATGAATCAATTTACGTTCTTTTCCCCCCTGTCATCGTCATTTCGATCATAGGAGTTATTATCTTCCGTGCGCTTCCCGGTATTGCAACAGCGCTGGCCTCTGGCGGACCATACTTTAGCGCTGGTGTCTCTTCAGGAGGACAGATTTTCACAATGCTTGCCAATGGTGCAAGAACGAGCGGTAATGCAGTAAAAAGTGCCGCTTTACAAATCTCAGGTGCTGCCAGTAACGCTGCTAAAGGTGCGGCAGGCGCGGCAGCAAAAGCAGGAAGATCCGGAGGTGGTCGTGGTCGGTTTTAAGATAAAGCGCCTCTTTATAAAGAATAAGCATTTTTGTTTTTGCCTTGTGTGTGCCCTTTGGCGCACGCACCATGATCCTGTTCCAGATAAGTCCTAACATCTTGGGTCTTACAACAAAACCAATCAAAGTCTTGCATCACATAGACTTGTAAAAGTGTCCAGAATAAAGGCTCTCATGCATTGTATTCTAAGATATTTGTGAGTTCAAAAAATGAAACGAAAAATAACTTTTGTTATGGTCCTAACAATCGCTCTTACTGGTTGCGCCTCTTTGAGTGGACCCAAAAAACCACCACGCTGTAATGGCAAACATACACGTGCTTTAAATAAAGATAAGTGGAATTGGGACAATAAAAACGTTGTCCATCCAGAAAAGAGCGTAAAGCCTGTTACCACTCCCATCATTCTCAATACTTTGGAAAGTGAAAAAGCAACAGCCAATTCAGCTTTATTAAAGCCAATTATTCATGAAGCACAATCTGATAAAATTGTGGAGGTTACGCGTGAAAAGTGATGCCCTTGAAGAATATATAAAAGAAGCGCGTTCATTTGACATTGACCGCATGCATAGCATGCGCGTGCGAATGAAAATTTCCATGGCTTTAACAGTACTTTTGGGATTGATGACGATTGCGCTAGCTTTAGCTGTCGCAGCTTTGACGCCTTTGAAAACAGTAGAGCCTTTTGTTATCCGCGTTGATAACTCAACAGGCATTATTGATACTGTAAGTGCCCTCAAAGAATCCCCTAACGACTATGATGAAGCGATAACGCGTTATTTTGCCAGCCAATATGTTCGTGCCCGTGAAGGTTTTCAAGCATCAGAAGCAGAAAATAATTTTCGCTTAGTTTCTCTTTTATCTTCTCCCAAAGAACAAAACCGTTTTGCAAAATGGTACGCGGGCAATAATCCAGAAAGTCCGCAAAATATTTATCATAACATGATTGCTACCGTCACAATCAAATCAATCTCTTTTATAAGCAAAGATCTTATCCAAGTTCGTTATTATAAAACGATCAGAGACTTTAATGAAAAAGAAAGTATTTCCCATTGGATTTCAATCTTAAATTTTTCCTACGTAAACGCACACATTTCAACGTCTGATCGTCTTATCAACCCTCTTGGTTTTCAAGTATCGGAATATAGATCTGATCCAGAGGTGATAAAATGATCAGACTTTTACAAACAATCTCTTTAATTTTTACGATCACTCTCAGCTTTCACACAGTCCTCTCATTTGCGGAAACAGCGCCTATTAGCGCACGTAAAGATAACCGCATCAGATTTGTCAATTATGACCCCTACAACGTCGTACAAATTATTGGCTCCATTCGCTCTTCGGTTCAATTAGAATTTGCCGTTGATGAAGAAGTAACTTATGTAGGAATTGGAAATTCAGTTGCTTGGCAAGTTGCACCAGCTGGACACTTTGTTTTTCTCAAACCACGTGAAGTCCAGCCTGTAACCAATTTACAAATTGTCACAAGCCGCCAAGATGGAACACAACGCTCTTATCAATTCGAGCTACAAGTCCGTGAAGGCGATGTTTCAGCCGGCAATGAGACGTATTTCTTGGTAAAGTTTCGTTATCCAGAAGATGAAGCCTTACGTAAGAAATTAGCCGAAGCAGAAAAAGAAAAACAACGTGAAGAAAACTTTGTCAATGATATTTTAAATATCCATGAAGATTTTGGACCACGCAATTGGGCTTATGAAGCCCAAGGCTCTCCCCTCATTGAACCTGCTTCTGTCTATGATAATGGGAAAACAACAACCTTTACCTTTTTAGGCAACATTGAAATCCCTGCCATTTACATTGTATCGCCTGATGGGCAAGAGGCCCTTATTCCCAAATCGATTAAAGGCAACAAGGTTATTGTCCATGCAACATCTGCACAATTCACACTACGGCGTGGGAACGAAGTATTGTGCATTTTTAATAAAAGGTTCGTACCAGAAGGAATTAACCCTGAAACGGGTACGACATCACCATCTGTACAACGTAAAGTGAACATAGGAAGCAGCCATGAATAACACCGTGGATGAAAAAAACATTAATGATCGCGATACAATAAAAAATGCTCAGGGAAAAAGCCAACAGAGCAATGTAGGGAAAGCAGTCGCTCTTGTTATTCTTTTTAGTGTCTGTCTTTATTTAGCCTATTCAACACTTGTCACAGAGAAAAAACAACCGGTTGAATCTTCAAAAGAAGAAAAAGTTATCAAACAAACAGAACTTTTCCACCCTGCAAAGCCTACCCCTACCCCCCTTGAACAATCTCAACGAAAGAACGCTCTGTTGCCACAAATCGAGCTACCAACACCAACCATCAATCAATCAAATTCTAATGATCCACTGTTGGAAGCAGCACAACGTGCTCCTGTATTAGCTTATGCGCATACACAACAAAGCAAAATAGATTCACAAACAAATAATGGCGCTTTGCCTCACCAACTTGAAAGCAAACCTGATGAAACGACACAACGTTTTAATCATCTTCTCAAACCCACAGTGCTTGAAGGTATTCGCGCTTCAGCTCTTGGCAATCGAAATTATATCATCACGATGGGAACTTCTGTCCCTTGTATCTTAGAAACAGCCATCAACAGTGATCAACAAGGTTTTGCCAGTTGTATCGTCTCCAGAGATATCTTATCAGACAATGGTCGTGTTGTTCTTCTTGATAAAGGCACTCAAATTGTTGGTGAATATCGCGCTGGCTTGAAAAAAGGCCAAACACGTCTCTTTGTGCTATGGAATAGAGCAAAAACCCCTAATGGTATCATTATATCCTTAGCTTCACCTGCAACAGATGCTTTAGGGCGTTCTGGTATGGATGGAGACATTGATAATCATTGGTTGGAGCGGATTGGATCTGCACTTCTTGTATCACTGATAAAAGATGCAACAAGCTATACCAATAAACGTTTATCAAAAAAACAAGAAAAAGAAGAAACTGAAACACTCTCTTCAGGACAAAATATTGCAAATATTGTCGTCGAAAATTACGCCAATATTCCTCCAACATTATCCAAAAACCAAGGAGAAATGGTGAATATTTTTGTTGCCCGCGATTTAGATTTTTCCAGTGTTTATAAATTGAAAGTCATCGAAAACAAAAAACAGATTATCCATCGAGCTGTTTCAAAAAACTTTTACAAAAATTCTACGATACCTTTAAAATGAACCACAACTTACATACCATGAATAATGAAACTGTCGCGATTGTTCTCACAAAACTTAAACCCATCAGTGCTTTTTTGAAAGATGATAGTCTTTTTGAAATTGTTATCAATCGTCCCTATCAAGTAATGACTGAAGGATTTGATGGATGGAAAACAATAGAAGTACCAGCTCTCTCTTTTAATGAGCTTATGGGTATTGCGAAAGTTGTCGCATCCTATTCCAAGCAAAACATATCGGACAAAAAACCAATATTATCTGCCACTCTACCAGGCAATGAACGCATTCAAATTGTCATTCCGCCGGCTGTCGAAAAAGACACGATTAGTATGACAATTCGTAAACCATCATCGCAGAGTTTTTCTCTCGAAGAACTCGCAAATAAAGGACTCTTTTCGCTCTGTGAGCAGGTATCTTTCACGCCATTGAATAATTATCTTTCTCGTTTTAATGAACTCAAAATCATCGAGCATAACTTAGCCAATGCCTACTGTAATAAAGACTTTGTCTCCTTTTTAAATCAAGCTGTAAAATGCCAGAAAAATATTTTAATTGCGGGAAAAACCGGTTCAGGTAAAACAACATTATCAAAAGCATTAATCGCCAAAATCCCTCAAGAAGAGCGTATTATCACCATTGAAGACACGCAAGAATTGGTGATACCACACCCTAACCATGTCTCAATGTTCTATTCAAAAGATGGACAAGGCTTAGCCTCCGTTGGCCCCAAAGAGTTGCTTGAATCATCTTTACGGATGCGTCCTGATCGTATTCTTTTGCAAGAACTTCGAGATGGTACAGCCTTTTATTATATCCGCAATGTCAATTCAGGCCATCCAGGTTCCATTACGACGGTTCACGCATCAACAGCCCTTGCTGCCTTTGAGCAGATGACCCTTTTGGTCAAAGAAAGTGAAGGCGGTGGTGATTTAGAGCGTGATGATATTCGAGGACTGTTGATTTCAATGATTGATATCATCATCCAATGCAAACGGATTGAAGGAAAGTTTAAGGTCACAGAAATTTATTACGATCCCTTCAAACAACGAAACATCTTTGGAGGTGACTAAAAGAAGTTCACACCGGCTGCCAAAGGCTTTTTTAAAGCAACGATTGCAAATAAGAGAAAGAATGCATGAAAACCAAAGAAACAGAAAATAGAGAAAATCTTTTATCGATGACAGAAGAAGAATTTAAAAAACGCCATGAAGCCGTTGAAGCAGCCATCAGCACTCATGCGATAGAGGGAATAGCGCTTCATCCTACAACACTCAAAATCTTAGAAGAATACGCAAAGGGGAATATTTCACTCGAGGAATTTAACACTCTGATGGACAATGCAAAATTATAAGGAAAGTACAATGCCAAAAGCAAAAGAAAAAACAAAAAATATACAGACAGTTTCTCCCCATCATTATGTCTACCCAAATACCACAACACTCAAAAATAAATATGGAATAAAAGACTTTAAATCCTTTCTGGAGAAATGCTCGCAGGATACAGCAGAAGCGATGGTTAATCTGCGTGAAGCTCCCCTACCAGAAAAATTTGATACCTCCTATCTATGTTCTATTCATCAACATCTATTTAAAAATACCTTTGAATGGGCTGGTCATCTTCGCTATCTTCCCTTTACATTTGAAGATGGTACCACAGCCGCCATGCCCGAAATGAAAAGAACAGGATGGAAAAATCCTTTTGCACTCGGTGATGAAATCCCTGAAGGTTTACAAAAATTAGATCAAACACTTGCCGAAAAAGATAATTTGCAAGGCTTAACGCGTGAGAAATTTAACTCTGAAGCAATAAGCTTATTTAACTTTCTTCACCAACTCCATCCTTTTAGAGGAGGAAATGGACGCACACAACAGGTCTTTTTTGAAAATCTCGCCAAAGCAGCAGGGCATCAGCTTGATTTTTCACTTGTTACAAAAGAACGCATGATGCTCGCCAGTGTTGCTGTAGCAGAAAATGGTGATCTAAAACTAATGGAACATCTATTTGAGGATATCTCTAATCCCAATAAAATACTTCTTTTAAAGGAATTCATGAGCAACATGAAAGAACTTGGGCGCAATGTTAATGATCGTCCCGTTATGGTTGCAAAAGAAGGTGAAACCTATACAGGGATGTATAGAGGTGCTGGTTATGATAGCTTTGCATTCAATGTTAAAGGGGCTTATATCATCGGTAATAAAGAGCATCTCACACAAGAACAACTCAAAACATTAAAACCCGGTGACAAATTTACCTTTACAGTCCCAAAAACAAAAGAGCTTGAAAGCATTCTCATTCCACAAGAAAGATTAGCTCCTTTGACAGAAAATGAAAAAGCCGAAATGATTGCTGAAGATTCTTGCGTCCACACAAGCTTAAAACAGATCCAGAAATTGGCAAAAATTGTTTATGGTAACGAAAAAATATTAGACAAACAGATGGTAGAGATCATCAAAGATCCAAGCTTAGGCCAGCAGCTCGCCAACCAGATTGAAAGAGCACCGTACTCTATTTCTCATCTTGCAGGTTTCAGTTTATGTGGACTACAAAATCAGGCACGCGCAAACGCTAAAAATCATCTTGAGATGCTCTGTACTGCCGTTGCAAATTTTGCCCATGCAGTGAGATATGCTGGGAAGGAAATTACGCAAGAACATGCAACAGAACAGAAGCGCCGTGCAACCACAGTAGAAATGCCAAGTCAAAGCTTGCAAGACCTCTTCACCTTGCCAAAAGAATTACAGCAAGAAGCTTTAGCAAAAAATCCTGCACTACAAAAAGAGCTTACCGACTTTGTAAAAAACATCAATACCCGTCTCTCACAAAATGAACATAAAGCAGTCCAAAATAATGAGTATGAAACACTAGCTCAAAGCATTGGTGTATCAGAAAGTAAAGCTAGGCAAATTACAGAAATTATTAAGCAAACCAAAGAAGTACATCAACGAGCACAAATATGCACAATGCATCGTTTCCAAGCATTTGCTATGGCCTGCTAAGAATAGATAAAACCTTCCTTCTTCATGAGAAGAGCTCATAAACGAAAACTGTTTGGAGCTTTATCTGCACCTTTGCAAAAAAGAGAGAGTGTTAATATCACACGCCTAAAAAAGAACATTTCGCAGCATATTCTGATAGAATTGAAAGTAAAATACAATGAAATATACCAAAACACAAATGGTACTCATTTTAACCCCTATCGCTTTAGGTGCTTTAACGATATTCCTTATCCCTCACTTTTTGTTGTTTATAACAAATGGACTAAAGAGCGATCAAATTTATTGGACTCTTCGTTCAGAACCTTTATTAGTCCTAGCACTAACGGCTACTGTTTCATTGTTTTATAGTCTCTCGCAAAAACTGCACCTGCGTAGAATAATCACTTTTGTCTCCGTTGTCTTTTTTGGAATGACTGCTCTTTACTATATTGGTGGTGAAATAAAACGCTTAAGTCCCTATGTTGGACAACAAGGAATAACGTGGAGCTACGCTCTTCAATTTATGGATCCCATGGTTGTCTTTGGCATCATCATTGGTGTTTTTTTGTCCCTCATTCAATTCATAACAACCTCTCCACCTAAAAATAGGGTCAAGCGTGCAAAAAAAGGTGTTTTTGGTGAAGCATCATGGATGAATTTAAGAGAGGCAGCAAAAATCTTTCCTGCCAATGGGCAAATTGTTGTGGGTGAAAGATACCGCGTTGATCAAGATAATGTGTGCAAAGTTCCCTTTGCACCTGGCAATAAAACAACATGGGGAAAGGGTGGAACAGCCCCTTTGTTGACCTTTAATCTTGATTTTGGTTCAACCCATATGATCTTTTTTGCTGGTTCTGGTGGCTATAAAACCACAAGTACAGTAGTTCCCACGTGTTTAACCTATCCAGGGTCTGTTATTTGTCTTGATCCTTCAACAGAAGTTGCCCCAATGGTCAAATTTGCGCGTCAAAAAATGGGAAATAGAAATGTTATTGTTCTCGATCCCAATTCATTGTTAACAAAAAATTTTAATGTTATCGACTGGCTTTTAGATGATAGTGTACCACGCACACAACGTGAAGCAAATATTGTTAGCTTTTCCAAATTGCTTCTCACAGATAAAAAATCAGACAATTCTTCAGCGGAATATTTCTCGACACAAGCCCATAATCTTTTAACCGCTCTTCTTGCCCATGTCATATTTTCTGACGAATATGAAGACAGCGAGCGCAATTTAAAAACATTGCGTGGAATTCTCTCTCAATCAGAAACAGCTGTTGTTAATCAATTGCGCATGATTCAAGAAACAACACCTTCTCCTTTTATTCGTGAAATGGTGGGTATTTTTACAGAAATGGCAGAGCAAACCTTTTCAGGAGTCTATACAACCGCCTCAAAAGACACCCAATGGCTTTCTTTATCCAATTATGCAGATCTTGTTTGCGGAGATGATTTTTTTTCCTCAGATATTGCCAATGGCAATACAGATGTTTTTCTCAATCTCCCCGCAAGCATTTTAAACAGTTATCCAGCTATTGGACGTGTGATTATTGGCGCCTTTCTCAATGCCATGGTTACAGCAGACGGTAACTATAAAAAGCGTGTTTTATTCGTCTTAGATGAAGTTGATCTTCTAGGCTATATGAATATTTTAGAAGAAGCCCGCGATCGTGGACGTAAATACGGCACATCCTTAATGCTCTTTTATCAATCCACGGGTCAGTTGGTCAATCACTTTGGCGAAGCAGGAGCACGTTCATGGTTTGAAAGCTGCTCCTTTGTCAGTTATGCGGCCATTAAAGACCTTCAAACAGCTAAAGACATTTCAGAACGCTGTGGTCAAATGACCGTTGAAGTCACCGGAACGAGCAAATCAAGAGGTTTATCTTTAGGAAAAAGTTCTTACAACATCAATTACCAACAAAGAGCTCTCATTTTACCCCATGAGGTAATTCAAGAAATGCGTCAAGATGAACAAATTATTCTTATGCAAGGACAACCCCCTTTGCGATGTGGACGCGCCATCTATTTCAGAAGAAAAGAAATGTTAGCCGCAGCTGCAAAAAACCGTTTTGCCCCAAAAGCACAGAAAAACTAAAAATCACCCTCTAATGGAGGCCATGCATCAAAACAAAAACATCAAAGGATAAAAGCAGAGATTCTATCTCATAAAAGCCTATAAAGAAGGGATTCCCGCTTGATACAACAAGAAAAATATGGGGAAAAGTCTTTGAATGATGGTATTATGCCTGTGCTTACCAATGCCAATTTTCTTTATAAAGCACTCTCCTCATCTCCAAATAATAAATACCAATCATATCTATGCCTTGAGAATCCTATCAAGAAACTTTTGAAGGCACCGCTTTTATAGGGAAATTTTTCTACAAAAAAATTAAAAGACAATATGCATGAAAACAACCCAAATGAACCATTCTCTCTCAGTAAAAGAAAAAAGTGCCAAGATAAAGATTGATACACTCAAAAACACCTACGAATTTGAGGGGGTTTTTCCTCACCCAAGTCTCAACATCTCAAAACAATATGCGTGGGGGATTTTCAAACAAAAAGTTTAACACACTCTCATAGACAATGTAACATTATAAGGAATGTAACAATGCCAAAAGCAAAAGAAAAAACAAAAGGAATTCCCTCACCCCATAATTATATCTATCTTGGTACCCAAATTCTCAAAAATAGATATGGAGAAACAGATTTAAAACGCTTTCTGGAAAAATGCTCACATGATAGGCAAACAGCCATGATCAATCTGCGTGCAGAACCCCTGCCAGAATATTTTAATTCAACTTATCTATGCCATATCCACCAACAATTGTTTAAAAATACCTTTGTATGGGCTGGACATCTGCGCCATATCCCCTTCGCATTTACAGACGATAGCATTGCCGCCATGCCAGAAATGAAAAGAATGGAATGGGGCAATAATTTTGCAACCGGTGAAGAAATCCCTGAACTCTTACAAAAATTAGATCAAACGCTTGCCGAAAAAGACAATTTGCAAGGCTTAACACGCGAAGAATTTGTCAAGGAAGCAACGAGTCTATTTTATTCTCTTCACAAAATCCACCCATTCATAGATGGCAATGAGCACACAGAACAAGTCTTTTTTGAAAATCTTGCCAAAGCGGCAGGACATCAGCTTGACTTTTCGCTTGTCACACAAAAACGTATGATGGCTGCCTGTAGCGAAGCAATGCAATATAGCAATACACAACTGTTGAAAGATCTTTTTGAGGATATCTCCAATCCCCCCAAAATACGTCTTTTAAAAGAATTTATGGACCATATAAACAATACGGGACGCAAGGTGGATGATCGCCTTGTTATAGCAACAAAGGCAGGAGAAACCTATATAGGAACTTATAAAGGTTGTTATTCAGAAGGTTTTATACTCGATGTGCAAGGAACTTACATCATTGGTAGCAAAGATGATCTCACACCAGAACGATTAAAAACACTAAAACCTGGTGATATCATTACCTTTACCGCCCCCAACAGCAAAGAGCTTGAAAACACGCTTATTCCAAAAGAAACATTAGCGCCTCTCACAAAAAGTGAATGTGCCAAAACAGTTGCGCTAGATAGTTACGTTCTCAAAGCTCAAAAGCAAGTCCGAGCTTACGCAAAAACTGTTTATGGTGACGCAAACGTATTAAACGAACAGATAGAAGAGATTATTAAAAATCCAGAATTAGGCAGACAGTTTGCTAATCAGATTAAACAGGCACCGCACTCTGTTTCTCCTCTTGCAGGTTTTAGTATATGCGGTCTACAAAATCCGGCACGTGTACACGCTCGAAATTATCTTGATGTGCTCTCTCTTGCAATTGAGAATTATGTGTATACTGTAGAAGCTACCTATAATATAGTCACTCGAGACCATAAACTTAAACAAGAACGCCTTGGAAAAGCGGTAGAGAATCCCAGTCAAAACTTGCAAAATATTTTTGCTTTATCACCGGAAAAACAAAGAGAAATCTTGTCTCAATCTCCTCAATTACACCAAGAGCTCCGTACTTTTATAAACAGTTTAGAACATCGTCTCTCATCAAACGAATGTAGTGCGATCACAAACAAAGATTATGAAACACTTGCACAAAGTATTGGTATATCAGAACAGAAAGCACGAGAAATTACCGACATTGTTCAAAAAGCAAGGAACGCTCATAGCCAATTCTACACACGCACACAAAATCGTTCAAATACCCTTGCTATGACCAACTAAAAAATATGAAACTTTGTTTTTTTGATTTAAACACCTATGTGGAAGAGATATTTTAATATTCTTATCATACATGCAAAAAATAGACTACTTAAGCGCCCTACCACCAATTTTGCACATAGCATATACACCATATCCAAAGCAATTGGACAGGATAATTGTTAATTCCTTTTAAATGTCATGATTACTACTGACGAAAGCTGCAAAAGCCTATTTTATTTGTCTTAGATGGAGTCGATTTTCGTGGTTATATGAATATTTTAAAAAGAGCACTCATTTTACCCCACGAAGTTATTCGAGAAATGCGTCAAGATGAACAAATTATTCTGATGCAAGGCTCCCCTTCGCGATGTGGTCGCGCCATCTATTTCAGAAGAAAAGAAATGTTAGCCGCTGCTACAAAAAACCGTTTTGCCCCACAAAAGAAAAACTAACCTCCATGATGAGATATTGATGAAAAATAACAACAAAAAGGTATACATCCCTGTTTTTTTAAGCCTGTGAACGAAACAACTCCGTTCACATATAAGAAAAACAGGATCAAAAAATCCATGATTTTTTCTTTTGTATTTTGTGCATCATTTACCAGCAACCATGATTTTTAAGAAATCTCTATAAAAAACGTCCATACACCCAACCAATAGCGACACCAATATCCCCCAAAAAGGAACACATTCCTACAAAGGATTTTCATATATAATTTAGAAAATACATTGATTCATAATGATAATTTATATTTTCATGTTGAATGAGAGACCAAATAGCGTAAGATTTTCTCATTTCAAATCTGCTCCACGTTAACTCAATCACAACCCTATTACTTCGCATGTCACAAACGGGGCCCCCAAGTGAAGTGGAACTGTACAAGAAAGGCATGCCTTTTCATAAATCGCCTCAATACCCAAGGGGTGGTCCGCAATATTTTAGCGCTGGCATAAAGTGTGTGATGGTACCAGCTTCTTTATGAAGCGTAAAAATGGGAGCGCTCAATAGATTTTATACGCTTTATGGGGACTTTACCCCATCGCCAAATGGGTGTGTTAAAAGATGTATCTTTAAAATAATCCTGTAAAGATGCAACACAATGGTGTTCTTATTTTACGTAAAAAAACGTGCCTCCATTAAAGAATATAATAAACAAAAGATTTGCCTTTGAAACAAGCAACTCTCAAAATCCCCACACGATAAACATTGGTTCCCCCCAAAAAAACATCCAAGATATACACTAAAATGAATAAAACATTCTTAGACAAAGTTTTTCCCCTTTACGATGCCATCATGTGTTCTATCTTAACAACCAAGCGCTGAAAAAACACCTTTTTTCCTAGCCAAAAGAAAGTTTTTTTTCCTCTTATGGATCTTAAAGCAGCGCGACACAATTAAAAGCAACAACACAAAGTAAAAAACATTTTGTTGTAAACCTACACAGACAAGATGTCCACACACACCAGTAAGAAAAACATAATGGAGAAAAATTCTTGATAACTGCTTTTATCTATAGACTTCCTAACCTAAACACTATGTATGAAAAGTCCCCAAACCATCCAATAACCAAGAGCAATCTTCTCCGTCACATCCACGTCCTTCATCAAAGTGCTCTTGCAAACAACTTTGCTAAAGGCAAAACAGCGAAAATATTAAGCAACATTTTTCTTTTTGACCTCTTCCCCTCCACCTCAAAGGATAAAGATTTCACCCAAAATTGATTTATAAAAAATCTATCTTTTGCCCCCTCATAGGTTTCATATCACCGTCTTAAATATCGATATTTTACAGCACAACAGAATAATAAATAAAAGGAAACATCATAGAAGCTAAAATAAATAAAAAAGAATAGGCATGAAAACAATCGCCATAGAACATTATGTATCTATCAAACCAAAAGCCTCTCAAAAGAGTTGATACAACTATCCGCACACTTGAGGGAAAAGTGTTCCCTCTCATAACACCCAAAATCTCAAAAGAATATGCGAAGGGGAATTTTTCACATACAGCGTTTAAGGCGCTTATCAACCACGACCTTACCTACTTAGGAGAGATTACATGTTAGAGCAAAATTATCTATATAAAGGAACCAAAACACTCAAAAATAAATATGGCATCAAAGACCCTAAAAAACTGTATGAACGCAGTACCCATGACATCGCTAAAGAAGCCGTCAATTTTCGTCATGAACCGCTCCCACAAAAATTTGATTTCACTTATTTAAAATTAATCCATTGGAGCCTCTTCCACGAAACTTTTGAATGGGCGGGCCACACCCGCGATACATTTTTTACATTTGAAGATGGCACCACTGCCCATATGCCGGCGATGCGTCCCAAAGGTTATGAAGCTCCTTTTGCTATCGGTCCACAGATTAAAAAAGAACTCACACAACTCGAAAAAACACTTAATGAGAAGAACAATTTAAAAGGTTTATCGCGTCAAGAATTTGCTGAAAATGCCGCTGAAGTTTTTATGGCGCTCGAGCACGCGCATCCTTTCAGAAAAGGCAATGGACGTGTCAATAGAATGTTTATGGAAAAACTTGGACAAGCAGCAGGACATACCATTGACTTTTCTTTCATCACAAAGGGACGCATGACAACAGCTTGTATTGAAGCTATGCAATATGGCAATTCCCAACCGATGAAAGATCTTTTTGAAGATATCACCCATCCACAAAAAGCCCTTGTTTTAAAAGAATTCATCTCCCAGATGAGAGAAGCTGGACTGGATGAAATTAACAATCGTATTGTCGTTGCTGCAAAAGAAGGGATTCCCTATGAAGGCGTCTTTAGAGGTTTTTCAGCAGAAGGTTTTGTCATGGAAGTAGAGGGAGCTTTCGTCGTCGGACACAAAGATGATCTTCCCCCAGAACAAGTCAAAACATTACAAAACGGCGCTCGCCTCTGCTTTCAAAAAACCAACATTCAAAACTTAAAAGAAATACTGATCCCAAAAGAAACATTAGCCCCTCTTACCCATGAAGAGTTATTTAAAAGGATTTCAAATGACGCTTATGTTGAAGGAAGCCGAAAAGAAATCGAAAATTTATCAAAGCTCGTTTATGGTAAAACCCACGCCTTAAATACAAAAATGGATATCTTAACGGCTAATCCAAGCTTAGGAAATCAGTTTGCTGATGAAGTTTTACAAAACCCTCAATCAATTTCTAAACTTGCAGGGGGTAAAATACTTGGTATGAAAAATTCAAATCGCAGACAAGCCGAACAAGCTGTTCCACAACTCAGCCAAGCCCTTAAAAATTATGGCGCAATAACACAACAAACAAAAGAAGAAATTTTAGAGCAACATCAAAGAGAACAAAATCGCCTGAGCCACACCGTCGAAAAACCTGGAAAAAATTTACAAAACCTTTTTGCCTTACCAGAAGAACAACAAAGGGAAGCTTTATTGCATTCTCGTTCACTGCGACAAGAACTCCATACCTTTTCACGCCAACTACACAATCGTCTATCCTCAGAAGATCGTAAAGCTATACACGAAAAAGATCATACAAGACTGGCGTGCCTCCTTGGTACATCGGAAAGCAAAGCAAAAGAAATTGCCCACACTGTAAAGAACACCCAAGAAGCACAATGTCAAGCCCGCAGCTTGAAAGTTAGTCGTTCCTCATCGCTTGCTCTTACTGGATAAAAACGCGTGAACTTTTGCCTTCCAACAGAACTCTTTAAGCTAATCATTTTATCTCCATTGCGTCTACCAATTGTTTTAGAATATTACAAAAAATAGTCCTAAAAATAGATCCGGTAATTTACTATAACTTACTGATAAAATTTCATAAAAAAACTGTATAAAAGACATAAATGTCCATTAGGCTGGTTGTGAATAGCGCAGATCTTTGGAGATCATTCAATTTGATATCTTACTTGTGTCTTGAAGTTATCAAAAAGTGGGAAATGCGCCAAAGAGGTTTTCTAAAAATATTGAAAGGAAACAGCCATGAAAAAAAGTCACCCACAACCAGCTCCCCAGAACCCAGCCCCCCAGAAACGAGAAGCTCTCTACGCAAATCTCAGTGGAAGCGGAAATGGTTCACAAGGGCCCTTACAACAAGAAGCATCTCCTTACAACAAACCGAGAGGGAAAACAAATGAGCAAAAAAATTCCCCCTACAATACACAAAAAGAAAGTGCATATGAGACGCCCTCTTCTCCACAACCACTAGGAACTATCTATGCTCCCCAATACCCATTAGGAGCTACCCGTGCAGCGGTTGGTAGGGGTCCGCGTGATCCTTCTCCAGAAAACCCCTCAAATCCCTATGCAGTCGTTAATCTAGCGTCGGGTGAAACAGAGTTCCAAGAACGAATAAACTCCCTCTACAACTCACCAAGCGGAAGCTCTCAGGATGTGCGATTTTCCCAAGAACCAGAACATCTCTATGCAGAGCCTGATTTTAGCGAAAATAGTGGACGCTCTCCCCATAAACCTCTAGAATCTGTCTATGCAAAACTTGGCATGGGCGCTGAAGGCGGGCAAGAACCTCAAAAACCAGAACATCTCTATGCAGAACCTGATTTTAGCGAAAATAGTGGACGCTCTCCCCATAAACCTCTAGAATCTGTCTATGCAAAACTTGGCATGGGCGCTGAAGGCGGGCAAGAACCTCAAGAACCAGAACATCTCTATGCAGAACCTGATTTTAGCGAAAATGGTGGGCGCTCTCCCCATAAACCTCTAGAATCTGTCGATGCAAAACTTGGCATGGAGACTGAAGGCGGGCAAGAATCCCAACAACGAGAAAATCCCACCTACCAAGGCGTTGGAAGAGCAGCAACACCTCCTCCAAGAACCTCAAAAGATGTGATTACAACAAAGCTTTTACAAAGCAGAGAATTTCAATATGGTGTAAGAGAAACCCAAGAATGGTGCGCTGTTGTTTATGGTAACCCACATGCCTTGAATAAACAATTTGCTCAGATTCTTGAAGATCCCCCAAATGCAGAAAAAGTCTTATGGGACCTTTTAGAACATCCTGAAAGCCCTGCTAAACTCGCTGGTCGGCAAGTGCTTGGCGTAAAAAGCTCCGATCGCAAAGCAGCTGAAGATGGTTTTTCTCCCCTTTGCTCAGCTCTTGAAAGACATATTTATAACGCACAAAAGCTCCATAAACAGTTTACACGTGAACAGGAAAGAGATCAAAGACAAGAAAGTCCAGAAAGAGACGCAGGACACAAACGTCATCACCATCATCGTCGTCACGCAAGAGGACAAAACCGGGAGAGTCCAGAACACAGCCCTCAACGACAAAAACATGGAGAAAAAGGATTTTCTTATGCCATGTAAGGAGGCATAAACATAAAAACAGATAGTTTTTGTTTTTCACGTAATCTCTTTTTCATAGAGTTTCTTGGTGTAAATCATTTTATCGTGGTTGCGCCAAGAGTTGTTTTAGAATGTTACATAAAATATGTCCTAAAAATGGATTCTGTAATTTATCATAACTTATTGATAAGATTTCATAAAAAAACTGTATAAAAGACATAAATCTTCATTACATATCAATATGAATAGCGCAAAATCTTTGGAGGTCATTCGGTTGGATATCTTCCTTTATATAAAAGTTATCAAAACTAAAAGTGGGGAATGCACCAAAGAGGTTTTCTAAAAATATTGAAAGGAAACAGCCATGAAAAAAAGTCACCCACACCCCCAGAGCACAGAGCCCCTCTATGCACAAGTTAATAAACCAACCAGAGGAAACCAGCGCGGACCAACCCCAGAAGAGGAAGTTCTATACGCAACAGTTGGCAGCGTTACCCCTTCTTCAAGAGGTAAACATCAAAGGAAAGAAGATCCTGAAACTGACTATACAACGGTTGCTTCTCCAAGACACGAAGCTGATGTTCTATACGCATCAGTTAGCAGCGTTACCCCTTCTTCAAGAGGTAAACATCAAAGGAAAGAAGATCCTGAAACTGACTATACAACGGTTGCTTCTCCAAGACACGAAGCTGATGTTCTATACGCATCAGTTAGCAGCGTTACCCCTTCTTCAAGAGGTAAACATCAAAGGAAAGAAGATCCTGAAACTGACTATACAACGGTTGCTCCACAACAAAGAGGAAGATCTTCATCTTCCCTCACAACTGAGCAAATAACTGTCATGCTTTTAAAAAATCCACAAGTTCAAGCACGTGTAGAAGAGGTTGTGCATTGGGGGAAGGTCGTTTATGGCAGTGATACGATTTTCCAGAAGCACTTACAAGACATACTTACAGATCCCAGTAAAGGAAAAGATCTTTCAAATCAACTTGCTGAAAGTCCTGAATCTATACATAAGCTCGCTGGCCATTCCGCACTTGGCATAAAAAGTCAAGCACGCAAAGCAGCTGAAGACGGTTTTAAACCGCTCATTGACGCCATTGATAGTTATACAAGAGCTGTAGAAAACGCAAAGGAACAGCTATTGCAAACTCCTCTAGCGGAACAAAGACGCCAGCATCACCATCATCATCATCGTCATCACGAAAGAGGACAAGAACAAAATAGTCCAGAGCACAGCCCTCAACGACAAAAACATGGAGAAAAAGGATTTTCTTATGCCATGTAAGGAGGCATAGGCATAAAAACAGATAGTTTTTGTTTTTCATGTAATCTTTTTTTCATAGAATTTCTTGGCGCAAATCGTTTCGTTGCGATTGCGCCAAGAATTGTTTTAGAATGTTACAAAAAATGATCCTAAAATAGTCCTAAAAATGGACTCTGTAATTTACGATAACTTATTGATAAAATTTCATAAAAAAACTGTATAAAAGACATAAATCTCCATTAGGCTGGTTGTGAATAGCGCAGATCTTTGGAGCTCATTCAGCTCAATATTTTCTTTTGTCTCAAAGCGATCCAAGCATAAAAGGCAAGAATGCTCCGAAAAAGTTTTCTAAAACAATTCTTGAAAGGAAATATGCATGAAAAAAAACCATCCTCATCCTTTTCTATCCTCTTCAATACAAGAACTTATAAAGCTTTATGAACAAGCGGCGGCAGAAGTCTCTGGTCCAGCCCCCCTCCCTAAAGAAGCTCCTTCAAAAAACAAAAGGCTGTCAACGATACTGGAAAAAGATGAGGAAAGACAATCTCTTTTAAGAGAAGAAACTGTTACGGAAGAAATTGCACAAGCATCCGTTAGAATGACACATTCAACAATACCTCTCACAAGAAGTAGCTCGACCAAAAGACCGCAAGAAGCTGAAACGACACACGCAACAGTTCCTCCACAAGTTGCTTCACAAAAGGCAACTATAATCCTCTCAGAAGAAGAAATCACTAAATTTCTTCCACACAATTCATTGGTTCGAGCATATCAAGAAGAAATCCAACGTTTATCCGCAAATGCCTACGGCAACCCAAACATTTTGCAAGAAAAAATGCAGGAAATTCAAAAAAATCCCGCTGCAGGAGAGGAGCTCTCATGGCGCATGGCAGCCCATCCTGAAAGTATAGCTAAACTTTCCGGTACCAGCATGTTGGGCTTCAAAAATCGAACGCGTAGACAAGCGGAAGAGAGTTACTCCGCCCTATGTGTCACCATTGATTGTTATACAGAAGCTGTAAAACAGGCAAGAGAAAGCCTAGTACAATCTCCAGAGAAAGAACTCAAAAACTATGAACGCTTTATGGAGAAGGAAGCCGTCGCTGAACTTCTAAAAAAACAGGATCGTTCCCAAAGAGAAGAAGAAAGCCTTTCAGAAGTAGAAATTTCTACCCAAATTCACCAACATTCAAAAGTCAAAAGATACCATGCCCAAATCCAATATTGGTGTAAAGTTGTTTTTGGGAACGAAAACATTTTACAATCACATGTGGAAATGCTTTTCCAAAACCCTGAAACAATAGAACAGCTGGCACAGCAACTTGCCGGAAATCCTCAGTCTTTTAACAAATACACTGGTCACAACTTTTGTGGTTTTAAAAATCAAGCACGCAGACATGCTGAAGCGGGTCTTTCTCACCTCATTGACGCCACTGACAATTATGCAACAGCTGTAACACAAGTAAGAGAGAGCCTTTCAAAAATTCAGAAGACAAAACAAGAACGCCATGAAACATCTGAGAGAGCGCAAAATTTGCATCAACAACAAAGCGTCTCACAGTCTGCTCAACGCCTTGAGCCTTCAACAGTAACGCATGAAAGAACAACACCCTCTACTCAACAAAGAGAAACAGATTTTCGTCCTCGCAAAACTGCCGCCCCAAAAGCGATGGCTTTTGCCAGCTAAACAGACATAAGTTTTCACGTTGAATCCAACGTATTGGCGCAGTCATGGGAGGGGTTATTTGCGCTAAGAGAGAGAGAAAGTTAAAACAAAACTCATTCTCCCACCACTTAATCTAAGCTATTGATAAAACAGTATTTAGAGAGTGATTATGATCTGCACTAAGAGAGTCAAATCTTGTGAAACTGCTCAGTTTTATATCCTCTCTTATAAAAGATAAGTGAAAAAGCATAAAACAGAATAAACACCAACGCGTATTCTTAAACAGTATTTAAAAACAATATTGGAAGAATTTGAAAGGAAAATGCATGAAAAAAAGAAATCCCTCCCCCTTTATCGCCGAAATGATGGAAAAATTTCAACAGCAGGATGAACAATTTCCCACCAGAACGCCCCCTCCCCAAGTTTCTCAAAGTGTACCAAAACCACCTGTACAAAAACGCCCAGAGAATTTGTCACATTCCCCAAAGGTTGCACCACCGCCCCCCCCACGTATGAGAAACAAAACGCCAACTGATGCAAAAATCCAAAAGCCTGAAACTCAAAAAAATCCCTCCCTACAGACAGAAATGGCTCCGCCTAAACCCCCACGTATGAGAGACAAAACGCTAGCCGATGCAAAAGTCCAAAAGCCTGAAACTCAAAAAAATCCCTCCCTACAGACAGAAATGGCTCCGCCTCCCCCCCCACGTATGAGAAACAAAACGCCAACTGATGCAAAAATCCAAAAGCCTGAAACTCAAAAAAACCCCTCCCTACAGACAGAAATGGCTCCGCCTAAACCCCCACGTATGAGAGACAAAACGCTAGCCGATGCAAAAGTTCAAAAGCCTGAAACTCAAAAAAACCCCTCCCTACAGACAGAAATGGCTCCGCCTCCCCGCCCACGTATGAGAAACAAAACGCCAACTGATGCAAAAATCCAAAAGCCTGAAACTCAAGAAAGCCCCTCCACGCGCATAAAAACAGCTCCACAAAGACCCCCGCGTGCAAAAGATAGAGAACAAAACAAACTAACTGCTCAAGAATCCCCCTCTCTACAGACAAAAGTGGCTCCGCCCCTTCCACCACGCATGAGAGAAAGAGCACAAAACGGCACAAAAATTCAAAATCCTGAAACCCTCGCCCCAAGTGTTAGGCCCAAAACATCATCACATATGAAAGTCAGGCAGCAAAGCAGTTCATCATCACAAGACAGTGGAACATATGCCGTCCCTCCTTCAAGAAAACCGCATCGTACAAAAAACAGAAAACAAAGCGATACTGTCATTCCAAAACCTGCTTCTCCACATATAGCAAGAGAACAACCAAAACCGTCTCACGAACAAAAACCATCTATTAATACAATGGAAAGAGAGCTATTGCTCGTAGCATATCAAGAAGAAATACGATTTTTGAGCGAAAAGGTTTATGGCGAACCGCTTATTTTAAGTGAAAGAATAGAAGCAATCAAAGAAAACCCCGATATGGGAGAACAGCTCTTATGGGATGTTACAGAACGGCCTCAGACTATTTCTAAGCTTGCTGGTAGAAAAGTTCTTGGCATAAAAAATCATGCGCGCAAACAAGCTGAAGAAACTCTTCCTACCCTACGTGCTGCTATTAACGGTTATGTGTATACTTCAAAATATACAAAAAGTGAAAATATTTCCCAAGGTCCTCACACGGAACAACAACATCAGCGACAAGCACAGGAGGAAGAGCTAACAAATCAACATTTACAAAATCCGCTCAATTCAGAAAAGAAAATAAAGCCACTCTCAAATGAGGAAATTGCTCGCAGAGTTCAACAAGATCCATCGGTTCAATATGGTCAAAGAGAGATCCAATATTGGTGCAAAGTTGTTTATAATGATCCATTTATTTTGCAATATAGAATGGAAGATATGCACAAAATTCCAGAGATGGGAGAAGAAATCGTATTTCAAATTGAACAGGATTCTACATCTTTTTCTCCGCTTGCTGGTAAACAAGTCCTTGGCATAAAAAATGGAGCACGCAAAGCTGCTGAAGAAAATCTTCCTACTCTTTGTACCGCCATTAAAGATTATGCTGAAACTGTAAAACAGTTAAGAGAAACCATTGTGCAAAACCATCAGGAAGAACAACAAAAACGTTATCAACCGCTTCACAATCCCGATAAAAAATTGCAACAGCAGCAAAGCCTATCGCAGTCCCCGAAGCTACCTGAATGCTCAACAGCAAAGCAACATCAGGAGCTTACAGAAACATCTAGACAAGAAGAGAAACCGCCTATTCGACCGCGTAGAGCCGAAACATCAAAAGCAATGGCTTTGTCGTGATAATCTAATCATCATTGACTTTTCATACAAAACTTTGGTGCAATTATCTTGCCAAGATTGCATCAAAGACGGTGTGTGAAATACAGAAAACTTTGAATAAGGCACCCCATTATTTTACAGAATTCATTGATAAAATTTCACGATAATAATTTATAAAAATTACAAACTTTAACTTTGTTCCATGCGAATAAGGTCAATTTTTTCAATCATTCAAATAGGCATTCTTCTTTGAAGAAAACGCTATGAAAATAATAAAAGGCAAAAAATGTAAAAAAGAAGATTTCAAAAAATAATGTTACCATTTGAAAGGAAATATGCATGAAAGAAAACACAGAACATTGTGCCTCCTCTACACAAGAAGAATTGCAAGAACAACACTCTGCAATTAATGCAGCCATTTCAAAGCAAATCAATGAAGAAGCGCAAAATTTTTTCTACCCCAATAGCAAAGTGCTTAAAAATAAATACCGCATCAAAGATAAAGAAATATTAAAAGAACGCTGTTCTAATGATGTAAAAAAAGAAATGATAAAACTGCGCCAAGAGCCACTACCAGAGCAGTTTAATGCCTCTTATCTAAAATACCTTCATCAACGCCTCTTTTCCCGTACATTTGAATGGGCCGGACAAACGCGCGAAGAGCTTTTTACATTTGAAGATGGCACTGTTGCTTCTATGCCCATTTTGAAAAGAAAAGAATTTACAAAACCTTTTGCGATTGGCAGAAAAATACAGGAGGGACTAGAAAAGTTAGATAAAACGCTTGCTGAAAAGAATAATTTACAAGACTTAACTCGCGAAGAATTCGTTGAACAAGCAGCTGGTATAATGATAGATTTGCACCACTTGCATCCTTTCAGAGAGGGCAATAGGCGCACAAAGAGACTGTTTGTTGAAAAACTCTCTCAAGCAGCAGGACATGAGCTAGACTTTTCTCTTGTGAGCAAAAAACGTAAAGACTTTGTCCGCGCCGCTGCCATGGAACATGGCGACCCAGAGCCTATGAAGCATCTTCTTGAGGATATCTCAAATCCAGAAAAATTGCTCCTCTTACGAGAATTCACCAACTCTATGAGAGAGCTTGGATTGGATGAAAAAAATTATCATTTCGCTGTCGTTGCAAAAGAAGGAGAAACCTATCATGGTACCTATAGAGGCAGTGGACCCAATGGCTTCATGCTTGATGCCAACGGCATTTTCACCTTGGGAAATAAAAAAGATCTTACCCCAGAGCAAATACAGACATTAAAAATCGGTGACGCCCTCTCCTTTACAGCGCCAAAAGTTCAAAACCCAGAAAAAACCCAGAAAAAAACATTGCTTCCAGAAGAAAAAGAAGAAAAAAGAGCCACTCTTAAAAACGATGAAATAACTGAAAAGAGCAAAGACAACGCATCCATTCAAACAAAGAAAAAGGGAAAATCCTATTTTTCACCATGGATTGCCTCTCATGTTTTACATGACAGCGTTGAAGCTATGCCCAAAAGTTTGCAAGAACAAGAAAAAGAACAAATGGCACAACCAATTGCTCAATCGGCTTCCGCTATGAGGCAAATGCAAAAAGATTTTCAAAAAAACATTTTACAGAGCAGTAATACAGCGACAAATGATCCAATATCTGTCAAAATGACAAAGGAAACACGCTCGGATCATCCAGAAATAGAAAAACAGCCTACCAAAAAAGCAATGGCATACTGGGATACTGGTACAAGAAAAACGGACACCGTCCCTCTCACCTTACAGGAGAAATTATCCTCACCGCCTGAAACCGAAGAAAATAAGACAATACACCGTAATTTCTTTTACCCCAATAGTATCATCTTAAAGAATAAATATGGAATAAAAGACTATGGAAAATTAAAAGTGCAATGTGCCCATGATACAACAAAAGCAATCATTCATCTGCGCCAAGAAGCGCCACCACAAAAACTAACCTCCACATATCTCCAATATATTCATCACACCCTATTTAAAAATACTTTTGAATGGGCCGGACAAACACGCGAAAAACCATTTACATTTGAAGATGGTACCGTTGCTTATATGCCAATGATGAAAAAAGCTGGTATTTCTTTTGCCTCAGCAAAACAGATACAGGAGGGACTAGAAAATTTAGATAAAATACTTGCTGAAACGAATAGTTTAAAAGGCTTAACCCGCGAAACATTTGTTGAATATGTCACTGAAATGTTGATACAGCTCAACTATACGCATCCTTTCAGAGAAGGTAATGGACGCACGCAACGAATGTTTTTTGAAAAACTTGGGCAAGTTGCTGGCCACACACTCGACTTTTCTCTTGTAACAGAAAAACGTATGAATCTTGCCAGCATTGCATCGCTAAAACATAACGATAAAGAAGAAATGAAACATCTGCTTGAAGATATCTCAAATCCAGAAAAAATACTTATTTTAAAAGAATTCATGGACAGTATGAAACATATCGGGCTTGAGAGTATTCATCATCATCTTATTATAACAGCAAAAGAAGGTCATACCTATAAAGGCTTTTACAGAGGCAGTGGACCCAATGGCTTTATGCTTGATGCTAACGGAATTTTCATCTTGGGAAATAAAAAAAATCTCACCCCAGAGCAAATACAGACATTAAAAATCGGTGACACCCTCTCCTTTACAGCACCAAAAATTCAAAACCAGCAAGAAGTGCTTATCCCTGCACAAACAATAGCCCCCCTTACCAACAATGAAATTGCCACAAGGATAAAAAACAACGCATCCATTCAAGAAAGAAGAAAAGAAATAGAAACTTTGTGCCAAATCATTTATGGCAATCGTCATATTTTGCGGGAAAGAATTGAGATGATCCATGAAAATCATACTGTGGGAGAACAGCTCACCTATCAAATTACCACCTCTCCCCAATCGATTTCGAAGCTTTCTGGTAGCAATGTATTTGGCATAAAAAACAACGCGCGCGCCAATGCTGAAGAAAATATTGTGCCCCTCTGTAGAGCCATTGATCATTATATCAATATTTCTAAACAAACAGAAAGAGACATTCTCCATACCCATCATGTAAAACAAAGGCGGTGTGAACAGTCGGTAGAAATACCTAAAGCTTGGATAACAAATCTCTTTTCCGTGTCAAAAGCACAACAGCAAGAAACGTTATCAAACTCTCCCGAATTAAGGGGGGAGATAAGGACTTATATCAAAAAAATCAATGAGCGCTTATCCTCAAGCGAGCATGAAGCTATAAAAGAAAATAATCCTGAAAGACTTGCGAAGAGTCTTGGCACATCAACCATCAAAGCAAAAGAGATTATAGAAAGCGTAAAACACATAAAAGAGATAGAACCGCATATACAACCCATGTATTTTTATAACCATAAATTCGATGAGCGCTTCGCACCAAACCAGTATCAATCTATAAAGAAAAACAATGAAAAAAAATGTTCCAATACTCTTGATAAAGAAGCAATTAAAGTGCAAAAAATGACAGAAAACGTCAATCAGAGTCCCAAAAGACAAGAAAATATTCAACCTCACAAAACGGAGCACGCAAAAGCAATGGCAATGAATGTCTAAAAGGTTCATAAACTTTAACTTTTTCGCCCCCTCTGGTAAAAATGATAGCCTTTCCCCCCTGCCTTCATCGGCAAATCAATCGCACCTCAACGAGAATGGAAACCATGAGAGAGCAAATTTATCTTATTTCCTCAGATTTTATCCTCATCAACTGTGAAAAGAAACCTGAACAGGAAAAATGCTGTTGAAAGATCATGTCTTCCTATCCTCTTTTTTATGTAATCTCTAAAACGGCAAGGCTGCCACATTTGGGGAGAACATAAAGTCGTAAAAGTGAAAACCAATCACCAGCTTTACCATCACCTTTTAGCTCAGCCTTACGACTTTTTAAAACATCTAAAGCGCTGTTTTTTTTAAATAATGAATAAATAATGGAAATTGCGCATTGCTTCACGCTTTTATTTGCGTTCTTTTAATAGGATCACGCCCCTCACGTAAAACAAAACAGTATTGGGTTACACTATTCACGATATCACACCATCAAGAGAAATGATCATTATAGATCCCTGAACTGTTATGACAGTGCTCCCATATTTCAGTTTGAAAAAGAAATTTTAATTATTTTATGGCAACAATAAAAATTTTAATGCAACAGTAAACAAGGAGCATAGAAAAGTCTTCAAGCACCATCATTGACAGAAAGATAAACACCGTCGTAAAACGCTTTCAAAAAGTATCCTTGATTAGGATAGAGATCAGATTTTTACGATTTAAACGGTTTATTTCTCCTGTCATCGCTTCTCTTTTACAACAAAGTTGATATATCTTTATGACATTGATTAAAAAAATTGCGACAGTTGCTTCCGGAACCCTCATGAGCCGTATTTTTGGCTTCGTACGCGAAATGCTTATGGCAGCAGCCCTAGGGACAGGTCCTGTTTCTGATGCCTTTAACGCTGCTTTTCGTTTTCCCAACACATTTCGTCGTTTTTTTGCTGAAGGTGCCTTTAACGCTGCTTTCATTCCTCTTTTTGCAAAAAAAATCACTGAAGAAGGCCACGAAACGGCATGCAAATTTGCAGAAGAGGTCTTTGGCGTTCTCTTTTCACTGCTCTTACTGTTAACGATTGCGATGGAACTCAGTATGCCTTTTTTGGTACGAACCATTATTGCTCCAGGTTTTACAGAAGATGCAACAAAATTTAACGCTACAATTCACTTTACTGCAATCATGTTTCCCTATTTAACCTGCATGTCGCTTGCTGCCATGATGGGGGGCATGCTTAATGCGCTGCGACGCTATTTTATTGCCGCCATTGCTCCACTCTTTTTAAACATTGTTCTGATTGGTGTGCTTGCCTATGCTTGGATCTATAAACTTGACGCTTGGCATATCGGTTTAAATCTCTCTTGGGGTGTGTTGGCAGCAGGGCTTCTTCAACTCACCTTAATTGCCCTTGCTTTACGTCAAAGTGGAATGAAAATTTCCTTCCGCCAACCCCATTTAAGTCCTAATGTTCGCAAGCTATTAACTTTAGCATTTCCAGCAGCCATAACGGGTGGCATCACGCAAATTAATTTGCTCATTAATACCAACATTGCTTCTAGTCAATCAGGTGCTGTCTCTTCTTTAATGTATGCGGATCGTCTTTATCAATTGCCTTTAGGCGTAATCGCCATTGCCGTTGCAACGGTTCTTTTACCAGAATTAACACGCGCTTTGCGAAGCAAAAAGCATGAAGAAACCCACCATTTACAAAACCGCTCTATTGAATTAACGCTATTGTTAACACTTCCAGCATCCATCGCTTTTTTGCTGCTCTCCACTCCCATTGTCAGTTTGCTCTTTGAACGAGGACAATTTACCAGTCAATCAACACACCATGTTGCACAATTACTGGAACTTTATGGACTAGGACTTCCAGCTTTTGTTCTCATTAAGGTCTTTATTCCTAATTTTTTTGCCCATGAAGATACCAAAACACCGATGATTTTTACAGGTATTTGCGTTTTTATCAATATCGGTCTCGCCTTAACATTATTTCCTATTCTATCTGCACGAGGCATTGTTATTGCTGAAATTACCTCTGGATGGGCCAACACCCTGTTGCTGTGGAGTGTCCTTATCAAACGCGGTTATTGGAAATACGACTTCCAACTGATAAAGCGGATATTATGTCTCATGATGGCAACTCTTTTGAGTGCGCTAGCCCTCTATTACGGATTGAATGTGTTTGGTTTTTTATCTTTTCCTTTATCCTCACAAGCATCCTTTTTCTTGCGCGCGATCACCTTAGCAGGAATCATGATTGGCATATTTTTGATCTATTTTAGTGCCTATTTTTTATTCAACACCCGTTCCTTTTTTCACACGCTTAAAAATTTGAAAAAACGCTCATAATATCTATACTTTGTCAAAAACAATAAAACGAATAACCTTAATTAAAGAAAGAATACTCCTATGGATACTTTCACACCACTTGTCTTCTCCGGCGTACAACCGAGTGGTCACTTACATCTTGGCAATTATCTTGGAGCCATTCAGCATTGGGTTGAACTGCAAAACTCTCATCACTGCCTCTATTGTGTTGTGGATATGCATGCGCTCACAGTCAACCCAGACCCTCTTACTTTACGCGAATCCACTAGAACAGTGACAGCAGCCTTTTTAGCCGCCGGCATTGATCCTCAAAAACACATTATTTTTAACCAGTCACGTGTTTTTCAACATGCTGAACTCGCATGGATTTTTAATTGTGTTGCCCGCATCGGCTGGCTTCAACGCATGACACAATTTAAAGATAAAGCAGGAAAAGATCGTGAAAAAGCATCCCTTGGGCTTTTTGCCTATCCCACTTTGATGGCTGCTGATATTTTAGTCTATCGTGCAACACATGTCCCAGTAGGCGAAGATCAAAAACAGCATGTTGAACTCACACGCGACATTGCACAAAAATTTAACAACGACTATGCACAGCGTATTGCCGAATTAAATTTTGGCATCTCTATGCAAACAGATGAAGAAAAAAGACAAGGCTTTTTTCCCCTCCCAGAAGCGCTTATTGGAACAACAGCCACACGTGTTATGTCTTTGCGCGATGGAACAAAAAAAATGTCAAAATCAGATCCTTCAGATTTTTCACGCATTAATTTGACCGATGATGCTGATCTTATTGCAAAAAAAATACGCAAAGCCAAAACAGATTCTGCCCCTCTTCCCGATACCCTCGCTGCTTTAAAAGAACGACCAGAAGTTGACAACCTGCTTGGTATTTATGCCGCCTTTGCCAAAGTTAGCAAAGAAAAGATTCTTTTAGAATTTTCTGGTCAACAATTTTCGCATTTTAAAACAACCCTAGCCGACCTTGCCGTTCATAAGCTTGCCCCCATAACACAAGAATTACGTCGACTTCATCAAGAAAGCGGTTATATCGACTCCGTTTTGCATGATGGCGCTAAACGTGCTACTATGCTTGCAGAAGAAAATATGAAAAAAATTCGTGAAATTGTTGGATTTTTGCACGATACATAAAAACAATGAAACTAAAAACTGTAGAGAGCAAAAAAATCGTTTGTACAAAATAGAGAAAGTGCATGATTTCTAAACCCAAAAATCCAAAAAAAGAACCCAAGAAAAAAAACTTAGTTATTATTGATGAAACACCAGAATGTCGGCGTGCCGTTGCGTTTGCCGCACAGCATGCCCAAAATACCAATAGAACATTGGTACTGCTTTGTGTTGTGGATAGTGCAGAATTTCAACATTTTCTGGGTGTAAACAACCTTATGCGTACAGAATCAACGCAAAGTGCTCATAAAATATTAGGAAACATTGCCAGTGAAGTCCGCACCTCCCATGCTCTTGAAACAGAAATAGTCGTGCGTGAAGGAAAAAAAATTGATGAAATTTCCAAACTTATCGACGAAGATAAAAGGATTGCACTGATTGTTTTAGCAGCAAGTGGACATACAGAAGGACCAGGCCCCCTTGTCCAATTAATCGGAAATAGAGGAACAGCTTTTTCAATTCCTGTCATTGTCATTCCCAGTAATATCGCTGATGAAGATATTAAATCTATTGCCTAAAAAATATAATATTCTAAAATATAATGATCTTTCTAATCCTTCATTATAAAAGGAGAGTCTATGTTTATTCAAACTGAAACCACCCCAAACCCTGCAACACTTAAATTCCTACCAGGGCGTGTGGTTCTTTCCGAAGGCGTATTAGAATTTCGTGACCATGAAAAAGCAGCGAAAAACTCACCTTTAGCGGCTAAACTATTTAATATTCCAAATGTCAATGGTGTCTTCTTAGGCTATGATTTTATCACCGTAAGCAAAAAAGAGGGGGAATGGCAACATCTCAAGCCCATCATTTTAGGCACAATTATGGAACATTTTCTGTCCAATGAGCCAGTTATCACCACCAACGCCACAACACAAGCACAAGCCAACGCTCTTAACGAAGAATTTTATGATGAGAAAGACTCTGATATCGTTTTAACAATTAAAGAGCTCCTTGAAACGCGTATTCGCCCAGCTGTTGCCAATGACGGTGGAGACATTACTTTTCGCGGGTTTGAAAATGGTATTGTTTACCTCAATATGCGGGGCGCCTGCGCTGGATGTCCCTCTTCAACAGCAACACTCAAACATGGTATTGAAAATCTTTTACGCCATTTCATCCCTGAGGTTTTAGGCGTTGAAGCCATGCCACAGTAAATATTGACCTCAATATACAAAACGGTCACACTAATTGTCCCTCTTCAACAGCGCTCAAACATGGAGTGCAAAAGTCTTACGTCATTTTATTCCTGAAATTTTAGAAGTAAGTTATGCAGCCATAAAAATAGAGTATTGTTAAAAAAATCTATTCAATATACCTTCGCTCACCTTGCTTCTCCACATATGCCTTAAAAAGCTTTCTGCCCCTTTAAGAGGCACAAGTTGTTTCAATAAACCAATCGCATAGACAGAAATAGAACGCATAGGGATATGCATTTTAAATTTATTTTATTTCATAATCTTGTCATGCAATTTTAACCAAGAAAACACGCCCCGTTACAAAAAAGCCCCCCCAAAAAAACATTGTAAGATAGAGAGCCCATTTACTTCATCTTTTTCAGCTCTCCCAACGATAAAATCACGCAAAATACTTCTTGTAGCAAGCCGGCACCATCATTATATCTGCCAGCCCCCAATGCTGCAACAGCCCTTGGCACTTAAGACGATTCATAAGAGCCATTTTTAATCCTTTCTTTCCTCATTTTTACCCACACGCCAGCCCGCTTGTGGTGTGCAAGCAAGTGATTTTAATTGATTCAACATGGAATAGATTTGAAATGAGAGAATCCCACGTTATTCGGGGTTCTAATTCAATATGAATAACGCTAATTTATTATTACAAATCAATATGTTGTTTCAGCAACTCGACAAAGATCACATTTTGAAACTTGCAATGAGAATTCTGACATTCTTCTTATTTCAATTTTGTTTTTATTGCATCAATAAAAATCGTCCGCTTACACAGCACAAACTAGATAATAAAAAAAACTATTTTTAATAGCTCTTATGCGCACTTTTATAAGAGACTGTTGCAGAACTAAGAGCTGGAAAATACATGACAGTACGACCTTATCAAGATCATAGCGTCCTTTTTACATTCTTAAAATCAAGAATTCCCCCTCTATCATTTTCAATCTCATTTCCATAAATATGACACAAAAGGTGTAACTACCTGTAAAAAATAAATACATCGAAGCCAGATCTATTATGGTTGTTTGAGAAATTATCTGATAAAAAAATGAGAATATTTTTTCAATTCAGCAGGAATAAGTTTGTCTACTTTACGGCGTTGTTCTTCTCATAAAGCGCATACTTTTATTGTTGTTTGCGAGTCAACATCCAGTTCCCCCATAACCACATATTAAAAGAAAAGACAGAGTCACTATTTCTCTGCGATACATGGCTTTGCAATAAAGGAAAATATATTGCTTCTATCTGATTGGTGTAATCTATGAAACAAGAAAAGAAGCCCATTGGAGGAAAATATGCCCAATTAAAGAAGAATGTAAAGATAGAAAAGCAAAGAAATACAAAAACAATTGCAATAGGATAAACGTCTAAACTTTTTTAACAAACTCAGACTTTAAACTCATCTGCCCAATCCCAGGAATTTTGCAATCGATATTATGATCCCCATCCACCAAGCGAATATTCTTTACCTTCGTCCCCCCTTTTAAAACAGATGAAGCGCCTTTTACTTTCAGATCTTTTATCACCATAACGGTATCTCCGTTTGTTAAAATCTGACCATTGGCATCATAAACATTATCGGAAAGAACCGTATCATCATTTTTTTGTGGCCATTCATGCGCGCATTCAGGACACACAAAATTTTCACCATCTTCATAAGTATAAAGACAATCACAACGAGGACATTTGGGATATTGGGTCATAAATTTCCCTTTTTTAGAAAAGTCATTCATTATGACGGTCATAAAGCAAGAAATGCTTATTGTCCATTATTTTAGAAAAATACGTCCCTTTGTTTCATTCCCCATCTGCCAACTATGTTTGTCAATGCGATCACCACAGACAAGACGTTAATTTATAAGAATGATTTATCATTGTACACCTTAAATAAGCCCTACCTATCATAAAATTTACTCCTTTCATTCTCTCTTATAAATCAATCAAAATCATTTTCTTATCCGTCACAAATGAAATTAACGAATGGATAAAAAAATGAAAAAAGGAACATCTCTTAATAAATTCTCTCAAAGAGCGAAGCACGACTGAATATTGCGAGAAAAGAAAGTGATGCCCTAACTTGACCTTTTATTTTAAGATTCTCTTATTTCAAATCCTCTTCTATTGAATCAACCAAAGCCTTGCGCTTGCATATTACAAGTGGAAAGATGCACATTGGGAACTAGTCAATAAGTGTGATGGAGCTGGGCTTACTCTCTCATAAAAATGGTGGTGCTCAATGTTGTCACTGCCCTTGGCACAAAAGATGATTGATTCATAAGAGGTGTTTTTAGTTCTTTTTTGTACAGTTTTTATCCACACGGCTCTCCCCGCTTGTTATGTGCAAATGAATGGTTTTAATTGATTCAACATGGAATAGATTTGAGATGAGATAATCTTACAATATTGGAGAGCTCTCATTCAAATTGAATAATACTAAATTATTATTATAAATTAATTTATTATCTAATATATATCGACCATTATATTCTTCACGAGGATTTACCGTTATCTCCTACATGAATAGCATTCCATAAAGAAGGGCATAAGTGTATTGAGAGAGGCTTTTTAAATTAAGCATATGAAATGCGCAATAACGACAGTATTCTGTTTTGCATGAGAAACATCATCCTATTAAACAAACACTTCTATCAAACCATCAGAAACCATTGGGCATAAATGCTCCGATTATGCTGGATTATAATTGCCTACAAAATTCGGTTTTAAGAAACCCGCAGTTTTAGGAATCGGATCGATATGTAAAGGTGAAAAAAACAAAGCGAGCTTGAAAATGGAGTTAAGCTCTTCCTTATGGCAAATAAAATCATGCCCCTAAAAACATACCCCATGTGATCAATCATTATACCTTTACAAAAAAACATTCCAATGATCTTAGGTGATAATATCAGGATGGTCTCGTCCCAATACTTGTTGTATGTTTAACAGTTTTAGTGCCACCTGTTGCAAGGGTTGGAGAACTTCTTGCGGATTAAAATTGTGTTTGCGTGGATCACTTTCATACTGTTCAAAATAAAGTCGTAAAGTAGCACCTAGCGTCCCTGTTCCCGACAAACGGACTACCAACCGTGCTCCATTCTCGAAAAAAATACGTATGCCTTGCCGCGTGCTAACGCTCTGATCAACAGGATCATGATATGTAAAATCGTCTGCTTTTTTGACAAAAAATCCAGCAATTTCAGTTCCTGAATGTGGTAAGTGTGCACGCAAATGTTCTATAATTTCCAAAGCTTTATCTGCTTCGACTTCTTCATAATCATGCCGTAACGTGTAAAAACGCCCATAGGTGTACCAATGCTGTTGAACAATTTGTGCGACAGTTTTTTCTGTGACCGCTAAAAGATTTAACCAAAATAAGACAGCCCACAAACCATCTTTTTCACGGATATGATGAGATCCAGTTCCAAAGCTTTCTTCCCCACAAAAGGTTACTTTCCCCGCATCCAAAAGGGTTCCAAAAAACTTCCATCCCGTTGGTGTTTCAAAAAATTTTAATCCTTTTTTTTCCGCAACCAGATCAGCAGCACGCCCCGTCGGCATAGAACGCGCTATCCCCACAACACCTTTTCGATATCCTTTAATGAGGTGTGCATGTTCAGCCATAATAGCCAGAGAATCTGACGGCGAAACAAATTGCCCACGACCAATAATGAGGTTACGATCTCCATCACCATCAGATGCTGCACCAAGATCTGGTCCTTTCTCTGACATCAATAAATCATAAAGAGCCTTAGCATAAACTAAATTGGGATCTGGATGACCACCTCCAAAATCTGGCAAAGGAATACCATTGACCACCGTCCCTTCAGAAAACCCTAAGCATTTTTCAAAAATTTCATGAGCATAAGGCCCTGTTACCGCATGCATGGCATCAAACCGTAAAGTAAGACCTCGAGCAACAGCCTTGGCAATACAGTCAAAATCAAAAAGCTCCTGCATCAAAGCAACATAATCAGCGACAGGATCAATAATATCAATCCGCATGGCTCCCATAAAGATCGTACCTTGCCTATCTAAATCAACATCTGGTGCTTCAAGAATTTTATAAAAAGAAAGACGTTGCGATGTTGCAAAAATAGCATCACATAAAGAATTAGGAGCGGGTCCCCCATTAGAAATATTATATTTAATACCACAATCTCCTTCTGGACCACCAGGATTATGGCTTGCAGAAAGAATAAGTCCACCATGGGCATGAGTTTTACGAATAAGATGCGAAACAGCAGGTGTAGAAAGAATACCGCCCCTTCCCATTTTAATAAGAGAGATACCATGCGCCGCTGCCATCTTCAACACAATCTGAAGGATAGTACGATTAAAAGTGCGCCCATCCCCCCCAAGAATCAACATTTTTCCTTCAAGAGGCCCAATGTTATTAAAAAGAGACTGTATAAAGTTTTCTACATAATGGGGTTGTTGAAAAACAGACACTTTTTTGCGCAAACCAGATGTTCCCGGTTTTTGCCCCTCAAAAGCCGTGGTCAAAACTGTCTTTATGGTCATATCCATACCTTTATATTCTTTCCTATAATTTTAAGGTGAAGAGTATCCAAAGTCGACCATTAATTCTACTTGACGGAAGTGTGAAATATTTGCACACTTACTAGAAGTAAGAATTTTTTAAGAAGCCCTTTTATTTAAAACGATCTTTCCCATATGTTTTAAATACAAAGGTTGTTTTAAAAAAGATTTTCGTTAAAAAAATACAGGAGCATCCTTATGATAAAAAAAACAGTTCCCAATGTCACATTTCATACACGTGTACGCGATGAATCAACGGGGGGAGATAATCCTTATCGGTGGCAAGAAGTTAAAAGTGATGCTTATTTTAAAGGAAAGCGTGTTATTCTTTTTTCTCTTCCTGGAGCTTTTACCCCTACTTGCTCAACCTTTCAGCTGCCTGACTTTGAAAAACTCTATGATGAATTTAAACAAGCTGGTATTGATGAAATTTATTGCCTTTCCGTCAATGATGCTTTTGTCATGAATGCTTGGGGAAAAGCACAAAATATCAAAAACGTGAAATTAATTCCCGATGGCTCTGGTGAGTTCACACGCAAAATGGGTATGCTGGTTGCAAAAGACAATGTTGGTTTCGGCATGCGATCATGGCGCTATGCTGCTGTTATCAACGATGGTGTGATTGAACAATGGTTCGAAGAAGCAGGTTTTTCAGACAATTGCACAACAGATCCTTACGAAGTTTCTTCACCACAAAATGTTTTAAAAGCTTTGAAAAGCTAATTTCAACCAAAAAATTGTATATTTAAATTCTACGACACAAATTCCTTTTAGAGAGGGAATTTGTGTTGTTTGTATCTCTTTAAACATCTATTCGACATTTTAATTTACAATAATAATTTAGCGTTTTTCAATTTGAATTAGCCCCTTGAATATCGTAATACTCCTTTATTTCAAATTTTTCTCTACTGAATCAATTATGATTACTTGTTTGCACGTCATAAGCGGGTGTGGCGTGTAAGTAAAAACGCTTAAAGCACTAAAAACGCTTCTCCTAAGCGCTCCCGAATGCCAAGGCATTAATAATCCAAGGTTCACAAAAGCATCACAAGAAAAAATACAGATCAAACATTTATTTAAAAAGGCACACACTTGAAATTGAGTTATGTCTCATAAAATAATCGAATATAGCATAAAAACTGCTCTGGATAAATAACCGTTGACGAAAAGAATTAAATCAAAACAGATCCCGTAAACATTCCAATTCACATACCATAAACAACCTCATTGCTGTTCTCATAGCAATTTATTCTAAGCTTTTATTTTTCTCTAAGAGAGAAACAGTTAAAGAAGTCGTTTATTTGGGTATTCTACCATAAAGTGTGTTTTCATTTCTTCCTCTTCTATCTCTTCCTCTTCATCGAGCTCAAAATCTTCATCACATTCAGGAAGACCAAAAATATCTGGATTGATGAAATAACAATCTCTTTTTGTCCCCTTCGCTACAATTTTATTCTTTTCTAATTCTTTGATACCTTCTTTAAAACTTTCAAAATTAAGATATTCTGGTTCTTGAGTCGAAAGATCGCAAGTCAAAAATTCCTCAAGAATGTCATGATCCAATGTTATCTGATCAAACCATAAATCCACATCATCTTCATCTGACATTTTCCCTACTTGCCACAACATCACAAAAAAAGCTTTCATACCACTAAATGATAGTGCAAAAATCATACGTCGACACGACGAGGCGCCTGAAAAAGTGATTTGCGGAAAATCTTCAAATCCAAAATTTGAAGGAGGAAGTTTAAATGACTTTCCAATCTCTTCAGGTTTTTTCAAAATAAAGGGATTTCTTTCATATAACACTGTAAAATCATATTTGGCCATTTTCATTTCTCCCTAAAAAATTTATTTGTTATAATAAATGAATAATTTCAAATGGTTGTCATTATAATTTCTTATAATGCCTCTCATATTTTCCCTTTAAAAATTGTCTGATTTAAGTTATTCGTTGTTTCTGAAACTAAAAAAATCTTCTAAAATAAAACTTTTGAGATCTCTTTCATCTCTCATGGATGTGAGATTACAGACTGTTGACAATAAAACAGTAGAAAATATGATACCAGCAAATGAGAATTCAAAAATTAAATCTATATGAATGATCAATATTTCTATAAACTAATGGATTTTTATAAACCTATTGGTCATCAATTTTTCTAAACATGGTTGCGCAAGTCCTCAAGCACTTCACTTTCCAGTGTTTTTCTTCACGAAGATGTTCCCATCACGCCCTCAAAAAAACGCATTTTATCGCCTTCAAAAACATTCATTTTATAATGAATACAAAATGTTTTTACCTTTTAAAAGAATTTTCTTTTTATGCCATACGAACTTAAAAAATAACGCGATTTGTTGCTTTTCAGTTTCTAGATATGCGTTAAAATGAAATGATTTATTAGGTATTAATTCATTAAAATTGTACAGACAAACAGAAAATTTCTCTTTTTTCTGCTTGTCATTTTTTTAATTCTCTGCGAGTTCCTCCAACACTTTCAGTATTCACAAGTCCAGAAGGGACGCATTCATTCATTTGGTACCTAAAGAAGTCCTAAAATGTGAGTTTTCATATTTAATTACATCTATTTAAATTTTGTCATTCGCTTTTATTTTTTATTGAATCACCCAATGTAGCTCCTATTACAAACCTCTATCGGGAGCGGAGAGCTGTTTTTTTAATTGTCTGGTGTATTTTTTCCTGTTCCTAAGATTTTAATTAAGTACCATGTTTTATCTTTTTTAATGCGTTTAATACCATTTGTTTTCACTAGGTACTCCAAACCTTTCAACGATTTCAAAAAAGTCACGCAAAGCTGTATAAACTGTTATGAAAAGAACACGACCATTATCAAGATAAAGATATATCTAAACAAGTAAAAAACAAATTCTGAAAATTGAAGAAGAAAATTTCAAACTTTTCCCCGCAATCGCTTTCACAAAACTTTTACTATGTCCCTTTTTGGGCTGCCAAAATATCTTGTACTGTTTGAACCAATTGCTCTTCATCAATCATCACTTGCGCAGGGCGGCTTTCACGCCATGTTTGATTATCCTTAATTTCATGAGACAAACGCGCCCCTTCAATCAAATCTTTGATCTGTATTTTTCCACTCTCACGTTCTTGTGAACCTTGGATAACCACACAAGGAGCTTGGCGACGATCTGCATATTTCATCTGCGCTTTAATTCCCGATACTCCCAAATAGAGTTCAGCACAAATTCCCGCATTTCGCAATTTCATCACCATTTTTTGATAGCGCGCAACAGCTTCTGGCTCTTTATCCATCATCAGCACCACAACGGGTCCAAGAGTATTTTTTACCGGCAATTTTCCAAGGTTTTGCAAAGCAGCGATCAAACGTGAAACCCCCATTGAAAAACCTGTTGCCGGAATATTTTCCCCACGAAAACGCGCAACCAACCCATCATAGCGCCCGCCCCCACCAACAGAGCCAAAAATAACTTTTTGCCCATCATCATTGAAAACATCAAAAAGCAATGCCGCCTCAAAAACAGGTCCCGTATAATATTCCAATCCGCGGACCACCGAAGGGTCAATTTTAATGCGATTATGATAACCATTAGCGGCAAAGATTGCTTGCATTTCTTCAAGCTCGCGAACCCCTTCTAGCCCTTGAGCACTCTGACCAACAACTTGTCTGAGAGCATCAAGCGTTTCTTCTGCTGTTTTAGAATTTACCGTGAGTAAGGAAAGAATACACTCAATCTCTTTATCCTTAAGCTCGGCCCCTTTTGTAAAATCACCACTGTCATCCAAACGCCCCTTACCTAAAAGCAACCGTACGCCTTCAGGACCAAATTTATCAAGCTTATCCATTGCTCTTAAGACAGTTAAGCGCTTTTCAATCTGCTCTCCTTCATCTAAACCAATCAACTGCAAAACACTTTCCAGAATTTTTCGGTTATTCAAACGAATGGCATAATCATGTTGCTGAATTCCTAATTTTTCCAAACTATCCGCTGCCATCATGCAAATCTCAGCATCTGCCGCAACGGTTGGTGTTCCAACAATATCAGCATCAAATTGCATAAATTGCCGAAACCGCCCCGGTCCAGGCTTTTCATTGCGAAAAACAAACCCCAACCGATAACTGCGATAAGGTTTTGGTAACGTTTCAAAATTTTCAGCAAAATAACGGGCAAGAGGAGCAGTCAGATCATAGCGCAAAGACATCCATTGTTCATCATCATCTTGTAGCGAAAAAACCCCTGCATTGGGACGATCTGAATCAGGTAAAAACTTCCCCAACACATCCGTATATTCAAAAATTGGTGTTTCAAGCGCTTCAAAACCGTAAAGTTCATAAACTTCACGAATTTGCGCAATCATGGTTTCAGTTGCATACAATTGTGCACTTGTGCGATCAACAAAACCACGCGGTAAACGGGCTTTGGTTTTTTCTTTTTTCAATGACATGTTATTCTCTAGCAACGATATGTGTTCACAGATAACCATTATCTCATAGAAACAAACGCTGCAATGACTTTATCAACCTAGAAGCTTTTAACAACATGTTAGAGGTTTTTATTTTACAAAAGCACTACCCTTATCAAGCAATAGTCTAAAAGAGTTTCTCTTTAAAGGAATCAGAGCCATAAAACGAAAACACTCTCTAAATTCTCTTAAGCCTTATCCTTTAGCATTGTTAGCGTCCTTTTTGTATTTTTTTGCCTATCTTGCCTCCTTAAAACAATTATTCATATATTTTCCAAAGTTTCTGCATTTTCTCCAAACACTTGACTTAGGTATTTGATCCCCCAACTCCAACAGAAAATGAGAAATATATTGTGCCTCTTTTTGAGAAGATAAAAGCAACTCTTGACTTTGAGATAAAGCAAAATCACTTCTTGAAAACAGTGTCTTCCTTAAAATTTGATAAGCCACCCCTTCTTTAATAAGAGTTTTCTCTCTTTGATGGCTTAGCAAAAAATTAAGACAGAAGTGTATTTTTAGATTGCTCAGCAAAGTTATGAATGACATTTTTTAAATCAACACTATTTCGTCCCGCTTCTGTAATCGATCTTGAAATTGAAGGAATAATATTTTGCCATAACCTTTGAGGAAACTGTTGAGTTAATTGTGTTATTGTTCCCCCTTGAGCACCGATACCAGGAACGAGAAACAAGCTATTTTCTAACTGTTTGATTGTATCTTTTGCTTCATGACCCAATGTTGCTCCAATAACTGCCCCGATAGGGCCAACCTGATGAGATTGACTTAAAGATTGGTTATTATATTCAAAAATACGCTGCGCCAAATGAACCGAAACAGTTTGATCACCAATACGCGCATTTCGAATTTGCTTTCCCTCTGGATTAGAAGACTGAACAACCATAAAAACAGCTGTTTTTGTTTCTTCTGCAATCTTTATCAAGGGAATGAGAGCATCAAACCCTAAAAAAGGATTGACAGTTATGGCATCCGCTTTGAATGGACTATTGGGGCCAAGCCAAGCTTTACCGTAAGCTTCAGCGGTAGAGCCAATGTCCCCTCTTTTTGCATCAACGAGAACTAATAAACCTTGTTCGTGTGCATTTTCAATGAGTTCTTTCAAAGCTTGAAGCCCTTCCGCCCCATATAACTCAAAAAATGCGGCTTGCGGCTTTATTATCCCCACTTTGCCCACAACGGCTGTTAAGAGAATATTACAAAAATCTTTTAGACCTTTATAATCACAGCTTAAATTCCATGATTGCAAAACTTTATAACTCGGATCAAAACCAACACAAAGGGGTCCATATTTTTCACTATTTTTCAAAAAAACTGAACAAAACATTTTATATCCTAACATAGCCTCTCTTTAGACTTTCTAATACAATCAAAAAAAAGCATTTGTCAAAATAATACAATACTGAACAGTGACACAGCAACTATCGAGTTTTTGTGATAAAAACGTATCATGAACTGTTAACATGATAGCTGCCTTTCATTCCATTTGAACGTTTACATGCATTATAATGTTTGCATCATAATTTGCTTTTATAGTCTGTTCTATACACGGCAATCTTTTATAAAAAATGGCGATTGAATCATGCATAAAAGTGTGAATTCTAAAGGAATTTATATAAAAATAAATTGGTTCAACCAACTAATTTTATTGCATTTTTATGTAAAATTCTCCTATACTAAATTGATAGCCTTTTAAAGCCGATATCAAAGCAAATGATCTTGTCTTCTCGGCGTCTCATTTCCCCCCAAACCGCTCGTACCAAAGCATTTCCTGTAAAAATTGGTATAAACTCTTTCAGGACAATGCTACTCTCTCCTGTCGTCATCTTGCATTTGCAGAATAAGCGGCAGAGCTTTATAGAAAGTTGTAAGAGCGTGTTCAAAACATCAACGATATGGAAGAAGTAAAGCTTACTTTGCCTCTTCTAAAATTGCATTTAAAGCCTTAAATAGAGACTAAAAATGCACATCTAAAAACGACACAAAACACAGCTTAATTCCCCTAATATGCAAAATGAAAGTGGAAGTCTTTTTACATGAAAATCATACAACCATTTGATTTATAAGTATATATTTCATCAAAAAATAGATAATCACCAACAGATGAAAATCTTTTTTGCTTTTTGGATCATTTGGGGTTTATTTTGATACAAAATTCACTTTTTGTTTAATTTTTCTCAAAGGGTCTTCAAAGACGATTTTCTGGGCTTTCAAAGCATTTTTAAAAACCTTTCAAAGCTTTCTCTTATTTTGCCATTGAAACGCTCTTTTTTCTGATTTTCAGTAATTTTTACAATTTTAGATGACAAAATCTAATTTGAAAAAACGAGCATTTAATGGTAAAAATTATGCATAAAAATAAAAAATTAACAAATAATCCCCCTAATTTCACCTCTTGCCACATACTTGTCACACTAGAATAATTTTACCTAATTTGCTCTCATTTATCCTATATTTTTCTTTATAATAAAAAGCCCCCTTTTTATCTATATAGATAATTGATTTGATTTATATTTTTGTAAAGTTAGGGACGATATAATAAAGTTCGGGAATAGAATTTTGCAATATACTTCTAATTATTACGAATCAAGAGTTCTTTTCGGGGTGGCTTTTTAGCAAAACCAGAGGTCCAAAGGGTTTCTAATTCTAAAAAATCAAAATCCTTAAAAATCTCTCGAACCGCATCACAATCATTCAGACTCAAAACAAACTTCCC
>NZ_JBHIQI010000006.1:111029-119425 GCF_042196465.1 Bartonella sp. AD13SXNS | reverse complement strand
CTCTTTCAAGCAAAGAGTCAATATCATTTTTTATTTTTTTCAAAATAAAATATTGTAAACAACAACGGCTATTTCAATACATTACACTAAAATAAAAATAAAACATGAAAACAGAAAGAGTTAAAGGAAGCATAGCGCCTTTAAAGTAAAATATAGCATCCCATTGCGATGCGTAAAAATAAGAAGTCCCTAGGAATGGGTTAATCATAATAACGCTTGTTTTATCTTACTTTAATAAGGAAATTTTTCTGCACAGGTACGATTTATAAAGACATTGCGGTATAAAGAGAATTCGCATGATCTGTAATTTGTAAAAAGAATCAAATTCTTGTAGAAACAGGCTAAGCTATGCTAGCTTTCTTTATTTAATATTGAAAAGTACTCTTAAAATCTATGTGGGATAACGAACAACAAAAAAACGATCCCGGACAGGACCCTGCTCTTGTCGTCAAACGCTTACGTCCTGAGCGCAGACAGGTCTCGGCCCGTTGGCTTACAGGAACAGTTCTGACAGGAATCACTTCCTGCATTCTCATGGGTATTGCACTTTTTACAGCTCTTGATGAACAACAGCGATTGGTAACACCGCCTCAATGGTTTACGCAAGAAAACCTATCAGAATCACAAGATCTTGAAGCCAATGGCTATAAAGGTGATCGCATTTCTCCCACCCATGCACGGCAAAGCTTCGACAGTAAACGCCAATTTGAATTATCGATTCTGCAAAAAAAAGGTGATGAAAAGGTCATTAAAACACAACATTTTGAATGGATTCGTATGGCTTTAGCCGAAAAGCGCCCCCAGAAATATAGCTATCCAAAATTTGATTCTTTAAGCATTCTTGCCAGTGATTCGATAAATCAAAGCGCTAAACCACAAAATTCTGGACAGATTTATGGAGCAAAGGTCGAAACAAAAATCACCTTACGCAGCTATGACTTTAAGATAGATCAATTCGATTTTGATGACACCGATACGCTGACAGATGAAGAAGCACAACAAGAAGTACAAAAAGCCGGATTTACTTTAGAAAAAAGTACCGAACTCCTTTCAGTTCTCACGCTAATCGACCCTTTAAAATTAGAAGATACATCCTCCCCTTCTCAAGAAACAGAGCCCCCTGAAGTCCGTATCGTGCAAGAAAATGTAACCGTTTCTCCTCAAAGTCACCGTATTGATCTGACGAAAAACTATGTTGAAGATATTATCCCTATTCGCAAAAAACAAAAGATAGCCGATGCTTTCAAAAAAACCAGTTATACAAAAGAGCAAATTGAACAGGTTGTAAAAACACTAGAAAAAATGAGCCTTTCCGACACCCTTAAAGAGGGAAGTCTTTTACGCATTGGAGTGGTGACACAAGCTGGCGAAGAAGATCATCTCGTCCGTGCAAGCATTTATCAAGGGATGTATCATGTTCTCACCATTGCTCTGAATGATAAAGGCCAATTCATTGAAAGCACAGAGCCTAAAATGTCTAAAGCACTTAAAACGGCTTTTCAAAATGGTATTCCGCATTCTTATATCAATAGCGCGCAATTACCAACAGCTTATGATGCGCTCTATAGTGCTTTGCTAAGCCATAACATATCACAATCTCTCTCTCATCGTCTTATTCGTCTGCTTGCCACCAACATTGATATGAAAAGCCAGATAACCCCCAATGATCAGATTGAAATATTTTATGCCATACCCCAAAGCGATAAAGAAACCCAAAACGGCAAAAAGAACTTGAAAGCCAAAGAGCCCTCCAAAAACACGGATCCAGAAATTCGTTATATTAGCGCCACTTTTGGGAATACAACTTATAAATATTACCGTTATCAATTAAAAGATGGAAGCGTTGATTATTATGATTCTGAAGGGAAAAGTTCAAAACCTTTCTTGCTACGCAAACCCACACCAAATGGCATTTTTGGCTCTCCCTTTGGCCCACGCAAACACCCTATTTTAGGCTATATTCGCATGCATACGGGTGTTGATTGGGTTGCTCCTAAAGGATCTCCCATTATTGCTGTAGGAGATGGTATTGTCACAAAAGTAGGTGTAACAGGCGGCTATGGAAATCACACGGAAATTCAACATGCCAATGGGTATGTCAGCAGTTATTCACATCAAAGTCGTTATGCACCAGACATCAAACCAGGCGTAAAAGTACGACAAGGACAAATCATTGGATATGTCGGATCAACAGGAATGGCAACCGGACCCCATTGTCATTTTGAAATCATCGTCAATGGCGTCAAAGTTGATCCCATGCGCATCCGTATACCGGATAGCAAAGCCTTAACCAATCAAGACCTACAAACATTCCTACAAGAAAAAAACAATATTGATTCTTTGATAAACAGCCCGATAACACCCTCTGAAGAGACTTAAAGCATAAAAGCGCCGGCAGTTTTTTATTGACTTAAAACATCTAAAAAATATGCTTGAGCGCTTAACTTTTCTCAAAGAAATTTCCGTACTTTAAAGATCTGTAAAGGATACGCCGAAAGATGTAACCACAAAGCAGCATAACAAGGATCAAAAATTAAACGCTCTCCTTTTCAGGTTTACCCACAACAGAAAAGTGCAAAATATGACACTCAAAAAAGCTAACGCTTCTTTTTTCTTTTATTAAAACGATAGAAATGCCCTTATTTGCCATGCAATAAAATCTTAAATCAAAGATGTAGCCCCTAAAGGTTGAAGATTCTAAAACGCCCATCACTCTATAAACAATCCAGCTTTTTATTGAACAGATTCCACTGGTTGAACACTGATGCTATTTAAAGCCCTAAAGGAGGGTGTTTCATGAGTTTTACGAGCACGTTTTACCTTAAGAATATTTCTCCCACACGCTTACAAAAACACCCTCTATTTAAAATTTTAACAGCCCTTACAAAAAGAATAAAACGTGAAAAACTCTCTCTTTGCAAAGAAAAACGAGCGTATCAATGTAAATATTATTGGTTCAAGCAAGCTCTTATTCAAAATAAATTTACAGGCTAACTTCAGCACTTCAAAGCTTTAAGCAAGGAGAATGTTAAAAGCCATAATTAGAGTCAATAAAGCAAAAAGTCAGAAACAAACATGACACCAAAAGATGAAAAAATAAAGTTGCCTTTCTTGAAGACAATCAACAATTCTAAGATGAAGAGTGATGTGTTTGCGCTATTAAAGCCTTATTTTATCCTCCTTCTTGTGAAAAGGCGCCCTCCCCATGCCTTCGCGATAAATCAAAGGAAGTTTACCACTAACAAAGAGAAAATTTACCATTTTAAAAAATCAGTCAGAGGTTTTTTTTGAACTATTCGTGCTAAGTTTTGGCAAAGGAATGACAATCTTTGTGCCTCCTAAAGCAGAAGTTTCAAACAGAGGTTTTTCACCAAATTGCATACAAAGCTGTTCCACAACCACACGACCAAGTCCTGTCTTTTGTTTTAAAGTTTGGCTCTTCATCCCCACGCCATCATCTTCTACAATGAGCATCAATTGTCCATTTGGCTCAGGACCAAAGGAGATATAAATATGACCCGACCGTTGATCAGGAAAGGCATGTTTTAAGGAATTAGTCAGCAACTCACCCAGGATAATTCCAAGAGTTGTTGCATCTCTTGAAGACAGTCGACACTCTTTAAAGTTGGTGTGAATGGTGATATTTTCACGCAATTCAAAAGGAACCGCCAATTCGACATCATGCACAACAGAACTGAGAAACTCTGCCAATAATGTCGTTTCCATATCATCACTTAAACGCAAACGACGATGTGCTGTGGAAATTGTCTGAATACGATCCCGTGCAGCCCCTAGAACAGCACGAACTTCTTCATTTTTACTCCGACTTAACTGAAGCCCCAGCAAAGAAGACACCGTAGCAAGAGAATTGCCAATGCGATGGCTTGCATCCTGCAACAATATTTCAACCCGTTGGCGTTCTTTCTCGGCGTGATTGCGTGCTTTTTCTAATTCTTGTGTTCGTTCCTTCACGCGTGCTTCTAGAGCGATATTTTCGCTATGGAGCAGCAATTGATATAATTTTAAAGAACGCACATCACGATGAAAACGATTAATAACAAAATAGGCTGAAACAAAAGTACTGACAACAGAAACAATAGCCGCCAATGTTAAAGCAGCACGCATCAATGCGATACCCTCGCGCTGTTTTTGGCGCACCACATCATCCCCATTAATAAAACTTGTCATCAATTGTGCTAAACGTGCCACGGGAATCTTTGATACTTCCAAAGATGTGGAAGGTTGAGAAGATTGATCAGTCCCTGTATCAAGAGCATGCATATGGGCATTCATAAATGCTTGTCTTGCTTCGACTTCCTTTTTAAAAGCCCTAAACCACTCATCCCATTGCGGATGCGCATAAACAATAAGAGCTATATAATCGAGAATATCCCCCAACTCCCGCTCTGAATTTTCAAAACGTATTTTATCTTCCACCTTGCGCGTTTTTGCATAACTGCGATCAGCAACAGCCATATCAATCAAGCTAATAAGAACCAAATCAGCCTGTTCGCGCAATTCTGAACTTGTATTCAACTGAGCGACTTCTCTATCAACGGCATTTGAAAGCAACATAATAAAAACCGATGCTAAAAGAGCCATAACAAGAGAAACAACAATCGCTGCCCATCGCCAGCGTGATATTGTTACATCAGAAGAAGGCATTTGAGGCAGCAAATTTGTCTTTGTTGTCATAGAATTTCCATTGGCGAACTTGAAAGACGTCATTTTTCAGCACAAAGGAAGGCAGCCTTATGGACCATAAGGTCAAAAGCCCGTGAGAGAGTTTCATACAGGCTTTTCTTGTGTTCCAAAGGATACACGCCAAACACTCTGAATTTCCTCAGATACTGACTTTACTGTAATAGCTATAACGGGAATAAAAAAAACAAGGCTATCGATCATAATTATTATGCTTTTTTAGCCGTTAAATGAACATAATGTACTCCCAGCGGAATAAGAATCAGGACCATAATCGGATTCACCATTGACATTAAGAAGTTCTTGTAATCGATTACGCGCCCTACTCACACGGCTTTTAATGGTTCCAACAGCACACCCACAAATAGCTGCAGCATCTTCATAGGAAAATCCTGATGCCCCAATGAGAATAATGGCTTCTCTTTGATCAGCAGAAAGCAGATTTAAGGCTTTTTTAAAATCTTGCAAATCAAGGGATCCATATTGAGCAGGGTGCACAGCGACATTTTGAGTAAACACGCCATCAGTATCTTGAACTTCTCTTCCTTTTTTGCGCATTTGACTATAAAATTCATTACGCAAAATCGTAAAAAGCCACGCTTTAAGATTGGTTCCCATCTCAAAACTGTCTTGCTTAGCCCATGCTTTCATAACAGTATCTTGGACCAAATCTTCGGCTTTATCGTGCTTGCCACTTAAAGAAACAGCAAAAGCGCGTAAAGCCGGCAACACCAACAGGAGTTCTTGTTTAAAGTTTTTTGTGCACTTTGACATAAAGGATTCAAACCTTTTCCACATTGTTTAAGCTAAATTGCTCTGCGCGCTCCAACTTCTCTAAAAGCTCGAGCAAACACCGTGGTAGTGCTTCTTCCTGAATTTCCATGTAAAATTGGCGTAATTTCCGTGCTATTTCGCTATTGACCCCGAGAAGATCATCCCCAACTGTAAATTGTGTGGTGAGATTTTTTTCATCACGGTCGTTCATTTTTCATCCCCCTAATCCATATAATATCAGTAGCACCGCGAAGAATTTTTTCGCCTTATGGTTGTAAATATAGCTATCGGTAAAAAGTTCCATACAAATCAAGGAACTTTTTTATCGGTTGAGAATTTCAACCAACAAAATGCTTGCAAGGTAAAAGGAGTTATAAATTATGTCATTATCAACGCGCATTGCCCCGCATCTTCCCTATCTTCGGCGTTTTGCCCGCTCTGTCACCGGCAGCCAATTTTCTGGAGATGCTTATGTATCAGCGATGCTGGAAGCACTCATTGCCGACATCTCCATTTTTCCCAAAGCCTCCAGTGATCGAATTGGAACTTATTGGCTTTTTTGCCATCTTTTTGACCAAACCACACCGAATATTCCTGAACCCCTGCCCCAATTTGGTCTTGAACAAAAAACCAGTGCCAAATTATCGTATCTCACGCCCCGTGCACGCCAAGCATTTTTGCTCATTGCCGTTGAAGGGTTTCATGAACAAGAAGCCAGCGAAATCATGAATCTGGATACGAAGGAATTCCGCAAGCTTCTCAACCAAGCATCCCTTGATATTTCTCAACAAATTGCCACTGAAGTGATGATTATTGAAGATGAACCTCTTATTGCGCTTGATATTGAGCAAATGGTAGAAAGCCTAGGTCATCATGTTGTAGGAATAGCGCGAACGCGCGATGAAGCTGTCATCATGTATCATAAGAAAAAACCACGGTTGATTTTGGCTGATATTCAATTAGCCGATAACAGTTCAGGTATTGACGCGGTCAACGAGATTTTGAAAAATGACCGTATACCGGTGATTTTCATCACGGCTTTTCCCGAAAGACTGCTGACCGGCGAGCGTCCAGAACCAACTTTTTTAGTGACCAAACCTTTTAACCCTGATATGGTGAAAGCGCTTATTTCCCAAGCTTTATTTTTTCAAGAGAATGCTTCTAAAGCAGCTTAGAACAGAGTAACATCTTAAAATTATGGTCGTTACGCCTCTTTCAAAGCCTCCCATGGAAAGATCTCACATGAGTGCGCTCATGCAAGCGATTCATGGTGCTGATATTTGTGTTCTCTATCAGGCAACAAATCTGGTTTATTTATGGGCTGAAAACTTGCCGCACCATTTGCACCATAAATGGCGGGTTGGGTGTCGTGACAGCGACTTTTTTTCGCTTGACCTTGCAGACAATATGGAAACCATCAAACTGCAAGTTTTAGCCAGTGGTAAAATGCAAACTGTTGAAGCACGTTTTGAAGATATAAGCAAACAAGAGATTTGGTACAAATTTTCTATTGATTGCCACCGCAATGATAACGGAGATATTATCGGTATTATCACTACTGGTGTTAACATTTCCGGCTTACGCCGCCGTGAACAAGTGCTTAAAATCCTCCTTCGAGAAGTAAGCCACCGTTCTAAAAATCTTCTCGCGATCATTCAAAGTATTGCCAGCCAAACCGCACGCTATACTGAATCTCTTCAAGTTTTTCTACGCAAATTTCAAGGTCGTCTTCATTCTCTTTCTCATTCTCAAGATCTGATCACCGATTCTGATTGGCGTGGTGCTCAATTTCGCGAATTAGTCCAAACGCAAGCTTTAGGCTATTTAATGAAAGAAACAGAACGTTTTTCACTTGAAGGCGTAGATCCTTACCTCTTTCCCAATGCCGCTTTGCATATTGGTTTGGCTTTCCATGAATTGATTGTCAATTCTCTTTCTTTTGGTGTTTTATCGCAAGAAAAGGGTAGTGTCTGTGTACGCTGTGAAATCGAAACAAAACTGAATGGCAAAACGCAACTTATCATCACTTGGAATGAAAATTTCGAATCCAACGTCTCTCCCACAAACAATATAAAAGCTTGTTTTGGCAGTGCCGTTCTTGAAAAAATCGTTCCCATTTCTGTCAATGGTTCAGCTTCGCTCACATTAACAGAAGAAGGGATTGTTTATAGCCTCTCTGTTCCTGATACTTATTTTGATATTTTGTCTTAAAGCGCCTTTCAAATAATAAACAAGGGAAGGTTCCCCTCTCCAAAAAAATTTCTAATCCGTTCTATGAAGCACAAAAAGATTGTCCAATCTTTTTAAATCAACCTCTATAGTTCCTCAAACCTTAACGATGAGAACTTAAAGCCGCATAAAGCCCTTTCCTGTTCATCAACCTTTATCGCTCATACAGCCGCTATTTTAAGACAGATATTAAAACGATTAAGAGCAAGCAGTCAGCTTTTATAGACCAGATCAAAGCGCGCATATTGCACATATCTTTTAGCGTAATTTCCATAATGGGTCTATAATTTCATTTTGAAATGATAGGAAATTTCAAGGGTAAAAGCTAACATGCAGCGTTACTTTTCCGCTTCATGACTTTCAAAAACCTCCACGACAATATCTTTTAAATCGCGGCAATTACACATTTTATGCTTTTATTTATCGTGTTCTTGAATGGGATCTTTCTCTTCACTCCCAATAGAACATCCAAAACAGAAATATATTTGCATTTCTCATTCACATTTAATATTTCCCAGCACATTCAAGCTCATTTCAAAACAGCCACTGTAAGTGTATAAGCCATTAAGCACGCTTCTCTTTACTTCATGCCCTTCTTTACCTCACTCCCCTCTTTACCTCATGCCCCTCTTTACCTCATGCCCCTCTTTACCTCATGCCCCTCTTTACCTCATGCCCCTCTTTACCTCATG
>NZ_JBHIQI010000006.1:103510-110929 GCF_042196465.1 Bartonella sp. AD13SXNS | reverse complement strand
CGCTTGGGAACTGCGCTTGGGAACTGCGCTTGGGAACTGCGCTTGGGAACTGCGCTTGGGAACTGCGCTTGGGAACTGCGCTTGGGAACTAAAAAACTTTGAAAATGTTTAACAATGAAGAAGCCCCTAGGCTGACAAATTGAGATCCATGCCGTCAACCTTTCATTTGGAAAATAATTTATGAATCCCCTTGTTTTTATCCTCTTATTGGTTTCATGTACGGATGATTTTAACAGTTGCTATTCAAACAATACAATGGTTAAAACTTACCCAACAGCTCAAGCATGTGAACAAGCCATGGTACCATCCACAAAAAAATTTGCCTTTTATGGACAACAAATTTTTGCCCAATGCATAAACGTACACCTCAATTTACATCAACAAGAAGTAAAATTGATCTGGTCTGTAACAAACCATGGAAATTTCCTGCTTAAAAGTCAAAACGTCAATGACAAGAGATCTAAAGACCACAAACAAGACATTTTACCAACTTCGCCTCCTCTTGTCCGTTCTTCCTCCACAAACCCCTTGCACAAAAAATTTTAAAAGCATAAACCCAATCAGATCTCAAAAAATAATCAATGAAAGACATGATGGATAATAAGCGAATGAACCCTTCAAAAGACCATCACACAGAGCAAAATTCTCTGCCTCAAGATCTCCCTTTAGACCCTGCTGTAGAACGAGTAAGAAAAAAACTTATGGGTTTAATGATTATTTCCGTTTTAATAACGCTTTTCCTTATTCTAACCGTACTGTTTTTAATTGTTTATAAAGTTATCGCAACCGGATCAGCGCCAAAACAAACAGAGCTATCTTCCTCTCTCAGCAAAAATCCACACGTTATCCATTATACGCTCTCCTTACCGGAAAAAACACAAATTTTGTCGCAAAGCCTCTCAGAACACAATATTGTACTGAAAATTTTAACCCCTGATGGACAAACAAAATTTATGATTTATAATTACCACACCGGTGCACTGGTCTCCGTTCTTTCTGTTGAAACAACACAAGAAGTATCAACGACCATGCCTCATTAAGCAAATCAACATCACCACAAGCGCTTACATAGCACCCCTGAAGATTTAAACATTTTCCTCGGTTTCAAGATGCGACCACTTGGACAACGGTAGATTTTTCTCTATATCCCCTCACCTCATTGAGATGAAGGAGCAACCTTTTAGTCAATGCATCCTCATTCTTAAGAAAACGGATATTTCCTACAAAAACTCAAATGAACGTGTAAGGAATACACCTTCTTGAGTACAACAATTCAACATATTGATTTATAAGAACCATTTATTTTCAGGCCAAACGAGCGCCTCAAATACCGTAAGATTCTCTCATTTCAACTCTATTCATGGATGAAGTTCATTAAAATCATTTCCTCACACATCACAGCAAAAAGTGCATGAATAAAAATACCTCTTATAAACGATTTCAAAAGCCAAAAGAAAAGCTTGCAACATTGATAATGAAAGCAATAATGCCCAACTTGCACCTTTTATTAAGCAAACATGGCTGATATTACAGCATTCATGGGTACCGTCACGAAATGGTCTTGAATACATTGAGAGATATCAAACACAGGTGCGAATAAACAAAGAAATCAGTTCTTCAGAAAAGAACGCCTCTAAAAAATACACAAATGGTTTCCTCTGTATCCCCTTTACCTATTGCCCAGTAAAGAGACAACCTTTTCTGCCGGCTCCCTTGTTCAGTTTCCGATATTAACCATGAAAATTCAAAAAAGTACAAGAGGCTTGAGCATATACAATTGACCATCATGCATACCAACAACATCACCACAAGCGCTTACACAGCATTCTTGAGGTTTAAACATTTTCCTCTGCTGAAGGTGTCACCACACGACGACGACGGATTTTTCTCTGTATCCCCTCACCTAATCCAGGCAAAGAAGAAACCTCTTCTGTTGATGTTGATGCATCCCCATTGCTAGAGCTTTCTGACGTTGCAAGTGAAAGCTCAAGAGATGATTCGTCTTGAGTCCGAACAGTACGTCGACGGAGAGAACGACGTGTTTTTTTGACAGGTTCAACCTTTTCCTCAGTGCGACAGTGCTCTTGATCCGTTTTCTCATCCGATAGAGCCTCTAAAGCATTTTCACGCGCATCCCCATTTTGCGCTTTGGCATATCGGCCATTCCCATTCTTTTGCGACGGCATCTGTAATACGTCTGTATCATGTAATATATCTGTATCACTTGTCTTGCACTCGACAGCATCTTTTTTTTCACCTTCAGTGTTTATTTCGCTGTACTCTTGCTCGTTGTTTTCATCACGATTCTCATCACACCGAACAGATTGAGACATTTGCCCCGCTGCCGCTAAAATAATACGCAAATAGTGCTCTGCATGTTGTAGATAGTTCTCTGACATAACACGATCACCAGCACCTTGTGCATCACGCGCAAGGCTTATGTATTTATCGGCAATTTGCTGAGCATTTCCGCGAATTTTAACATCCGGACCGCTACTTTCATAATTACGAGACAACGGGTTAGGACCGCGACGATTATTATTACCATTATTGTTATTATTGCGACCGCGTACCCGTCTATTTTGTTGTGGCCTCATTTTTATCCCTTTTTTGGAGTGTATATCCTGATTGACTCTTCTTCATTGCACTATTTTTGATAATACTGATCACATTTACCATACGGTTATCAAGCTATCCGTGTTTATTTCACTCAAATGAACCCTACTGATATTGATAAAAACATATATTTTTTTTGAAAATCACAAAACAGCAGGGAAATCGTAAATCAAAAATTCCCTTTTTTTCTGTCAACCAGCAGAAAGTTAGTGATGTTCACGTAAAATGCCAAGTGTTTTTTTTTAAATAAACCATATTTCACTAAAAAAAATAATTATCCTGTGGAAAACAAAAAGGAGAACACACATATACCATACCTGACACAGGAGAAACCCCATCAGAAAATATAAAAGCTTCCCTTTTCTGTTTTAAAACCACCGCTCCTAAAAACGCTGATATTTTCTTCCCCCTCATGCCTTTAACTCACAAGCATTTATATCCCAACGAGTCACTGCACGAACCTCTTGATTTTATGATATATAGCCTCTTTTCACTGCTAAAGCAACCCCCTGCGAGCGATAATCCACGACCGCCTCACAAAACCTCTTAGTCTTTATAGATAGATTAAGATGAAGCATTATTCAAGCCCTATAATGACTAAGAAATCAATCTTCTTTCCAAAACAGACCAACAATATGATCCCTTTTTGTTTTAATCCCATGAAATTTTTAAAGGAATCAAATCGTTTGATTGACAACAAATTGAGCCTAAAAGCTAAATATTTAAATATAAAAAACATCAATTTATGAGAAAAAACAACCCATATGTCACACTGCTCTAAAAATCAGATTCTTCCCCCCCAAAAATGGTCCTTTAAAGTTTATAAATTAAGAAGAGCATAACGGATTTCCTCTCCTCTACTTTCTGATAAGAAAACCGAAATTATAAAAACAAGCACATTTTTAAACCCAGCATATATAACCGCAGCATAGCATTTGAGGTATGGAGTAGCCTTGAATATTTATAGCCTTTCAAAGAAAGATTTCTTTCTTGTTTGTTCATGTTTATTGACTCCTGCCCTCAAAGGACGCAGACTCTTAACCAACGTCTGTCTGTAAACAATCCGAATTCTTATCAAACACTTTTTCCTTGGCTTCCCACGCATGTGATTCATTTAAACGAAAGATTCAATAAATCGACGAAGATTCACCACGCACGAACACTCCAATATTTCAAGAAGGTATACATGCCTTATGTCTCCACACCATCATTATATTTGCCAGATCGTAGGTGTTGCTATAGCCCTTGGCACTTAGGATGGTTCATTATAGGCATTTTTAATCCTTATCTTATACAATTTTACCACACACCAGCCTCACTTATAACGAACAAGCAAGTGATTCTGATTGTTTTTAAGATAAACAAGTTTGAAATAAGAGAACCTTACGTTATTCAGGTCTCTAATTCAATATGAATATTGCTAAATTATCCATATAAATCAATTCATTGTACCTTAAAGAAAGTGCGGTACAACAAGATAAATAAATCACTCTTCTCTTAGTATAGAAGCAGGTAATAATCAGGAATTTTTATCTTTTCATCCAATTTCGCAATCTTTTAACTTTCCGTATAAAAACTTAAAAGTAATTGCGCCTTTTACCTTGTTTATTCTCTCTTTCATTGAGAAAACAATCTCGTAAGAGAAAATAATTTCCATCCCCCGGTCGTACCATCGTCAAACATTGTTTTTTTGCAGTATCAGAAAGCTTATCCCACATTTCACGAATAGCAAAATAGGCCTCACTTTCTAAATTAAGGCAGTGCTGATAAACTTCTTTTTTCATCTCGGGCATAACGGAAGCAGAAATTTCCTTGCAATACACACGCAGATCAAAGACAGGAATAGCCAATTCAACAGGCGCTTGCTGTGTTATTTTTTGATGAGAAGAAAAATAATTGACCGCCTTTGCAACAGCAAAACACAAAATCACTATACAAAAAAGTATCATGCAAACAAAAGCAATCTTGCGATACAATCTTTTGAAATAAGCATTTTGCCTTGCGCGGATTCTTTTTTCCATAAAGACTACATCCCTTAACATCCCTAAAGAAGCTTTTACAGCAAAAAATGATAGAAGTATCTGTGTACACAATACAAGTTATAACGGCAAACGATCAAGACTCTTATATCAAAAGGCTCTCTTTTATCGTATAAAATTCTTGTTAAAAACTTTTCTCATCCCCTTTATGAAAAAAGAGGGATTATCATTTTCTCCCCCCTCTTTAAAAGACAAAGATTCTTCATCCATACTGATCTGTAAACAATGAGGCTACTCTTAAGGAGAAATCTACTTGTCTTTCTCCTTGGGGCTCCCCCCTTGACTTCCCCTTAAGGCTCTTCCTCCCTTAGGCTTTTTCTCTTAGACTTCCCACGCATGTGATCTCTATCACCATCCCTCAACAAGCGATATTTCATGAGGCGTTATGGACAAAAGCACCACCTCCCCAAAAGCCATCAAACACCGAACAAAAACCCTCATGTGCGTTTATATGAATCCCTACAGAACAAACGTCCATCATATTCACCCCACACAAACACCTTATGTATAAAATCTTACACGCCTTATATCATCGCCCCTCAAAGAACAGTGGTGACAACCGGAAGAGATTATTAATGGTAAGAGGCTACACAAAGAAAAAATGGTTTTTCTGATTGATTTCTACAAACTCTGTTAAAAACACATATGCATTTTGGGTCATCTGGCATTGATAAGAATACTCCCTCGCGTGCGCCCCCATTTTACGCATCGCTCTCTTATCTCTCTCCATCAAAGAGTAACAAAATTATTTTTTACTCTTCCACAGTCCCCATGATAATCAATGCAAAGAAACGAAAACTGCCCACACACACACACATTTTTGCTTTGATTCCCTATTGGAATAAAAAACGCATAAGAATTTAGAAATTTCACAACAAAAAGAACACACAAAATATAATGATAAGAATAATATCCAAAGCCACCTCAATGACAACGACATAGCACCCTTGGCTTCTAGACAATAAAAAAGCCGCGCCTTTAAAGGACGCGGCTCATGAATAGAGATATAACTAAATAAAATACAAAAGAAATCAATAATGAATACTTATACACAAAACGTATAATATTGCAAGCTTTTTAATTATATTTATAAAACTTATCCAAAAAGAGTATAAATAATGAGGGATAACAGCCTTTTTTTATTTCATTCATTTAAATGAAAAAAGCTTCTTGCCTCTCTTATGGCTTTAACCATATCAAGCATAATGCCTTCGTATTGAAAGGAGTCTTTTGTAATAACGATCTTTCTAAAATCAAAACGTATCAAATAAATCAAAACACTTTCGTATCTTTATCTCAATATAATCCAAGAGCAAACGTATAGTTTAAGTACATCGCTATAATAAACCCCGTTCTTTTACATTTGTAAAATCTGGTTTTTCTTGACATGCGTCCACCACTTCAAAAAATGAAGATTCCTCAGCCAATCAGATCTATCAATAGTCCGGATTCTAGCGGGGTTCATTTAGCTTCCCACGCATGTGATTCCCTTAAACTTAAGATCCGAAAAACAAGCCCTTCTGAATATTCAGCACGCCCAAAAAACACTTGTATCAAAGCAACTTAATATCACCACACCTCAAAGGAGGGTGTTTTATGGCATAATTTTACAGCATCACAAGATAAGACAAATAAACAAGCACTTGTAGTCCACTGTCTGATAAAAAAACAAGCACACCTTTAGCCCTCAAGCCTTCTCCAACAAGCCACCATTTTTCTTTTTTATAAGAAAGTTCAATGATAGATATTCTCCCCCGCGTTAATCTATTTTGGCAAATACACTTTCTTTTTTATGAGGCTTTTGAGCAATTAAAAAGGCGACAAACGGCTATTTTTCTCTTTAAAAAAGCGTAAAAACAGTAAATTTCTTATAGATTTACGATCATCAAACGCCCTATCCAAAAGCTTTTTCAAAGTATTGCAAGATTTTATTTTTTGCAATTTTTTTGCCATGCATTTCTGCTGAGGCAAAACTTCTTTCTTTGTAGGCTTTAAAGGCTTGCCCATAGATTTTAATAATGCGCCCTACTCTCCCCAACAACGCATGATCAACTTATCCAGCAACAACGCTTCTCTATCAATTTTTACCATTTTTTAACATCTCAAACAAAGTGCAATTCCAGGCTCCACCGAAGATATAAATTAGGTTTATCTGATCTATAGCTTCACCCCATACATATTGTTATGATCACTCTATTCTATTTTTCCTTATCTAACAAAGAAGAAATCTCTCTAGAATGCTCAACACTGATGTTTTGAGTAACACTACTGTGTATTTCTAGCGGCTTATGTGCTGTAAATTTTGAAATAAAAGAGCTGTAGTCTATTTTTGGCGCATCGTATATTGAAGAAAAAACGATGTCTCCAGCGGACGATGATTCTGTTTTAATTTCTGGTGCACTCACAAAACTGTTTGATGTCGTTATTCCACCACTCACAACACTATTAATACTGTCTTGCTTCTCTTCTTTCTCATTTTTTTTCTGTTCGACATTGGTAAGATCTAGAGCATTTAATTTTTTTTCTAAAGCATCCATACGCTTTGAAATTTTTGTAATATCTTCATATGCTTTCTTCAACAATGCGTTTAAAGGAGCATGTCCCATTCTTCCGCTAGCATAAAGAACCACACGAATACATTCAGGATCATCAATATCAGCAATAGAAAATGGAAAAAGTGCCATTATATCCCCCTTTTTGATAAGCTAAACGCGTATTAAGCATTTGCATATTTTTTTCCGTTGTACGGCTCTTGCATTTCTCA
>NZ_JBHIQI010000006.1:89004-103410 GCF_042196465.1 Bartonella sp. AD13SXNS | reverse complement strand
GACAACCTCAGACAACCTCAGACAACCTCAGACAACCTCAGACAACCTCAGACAACCTCAGACAACCTCAGACAACCTCAGACAACCATGTAAAAGGCTTTTGAAAAAAATTTCCTCATCGAAAATTTTTACAAGGTATTTTTTTAGATTATACTCTGTTTTCCACCTAAAATGTTGACTTTATCACCTGATAACCAAAGAAAAATGTTTGACCACCTTGCATGCTGTATCAACCTTTCCCAAAAGGACAAAGCCCACACCGGTCTTTAAATAATGCCAATCAATAAACAATGGTTTGTCAACAATCTGGCTTCGTATCTAACAGATTTAACTTGGCTTCCCCCTTCAAATGCCTCTTTGTAATGTATCCCTATTTAGAGTTACTCTACAAAAAAACACTGCTTTAGGAATACTCACAGACGAAAAACACCCTATGCATAAAATTTTAACCACATCTCAAACAATGGTATTTTACAACACAACGGAACAAACTATTGTCTTACAGATTTTCTCGTATCACTCTCATCCTGTTTCAAGAAGTTTCCTGATAAGCACAAAATGCCATCTCAGAGAGTTCAATGCCTCACCATACGTTACAACGCATCACCAACCTGCTGCTTCTAGCCAACAGTGCACCCATTTTGAAAGCAAAGAGCGCTTTTTTGCTACACGCTTTGCCAAAAAAGGGAGTGCTCCATTTTGCCTTTTCTCGCTTTAAATAAACATATCCGTTGACCTCTTCCCACCACCCTCAAAGGACAAAGGTTTTAGCCCCACATCGGTTTGTAAACAATCCAACTCCTCTGAAGGGGCTCCATATCTGCTCATTATTTATATGATTCACTTGCATAATACTTAACCAAGCAAATCCTCCCCAGAACAGTTGCTAATGTATTAAATACTTTAAGCTATCTTACTGATATCACCAGCTTCAATAATAGTGTTTTAATGACGGTATTTTACGCTATAATAGGATAAAATTATCTAGGGGCTTTTTGTCATCGCACAGCAGCGGTTTAAACCCAGCACTTGAAATAATGGATCACGACACCACAAGAAAGAGGTATTTTGGATAAAATATTGATTCTTCAGCAAAAAACGCCATGAATAAAGAAAATTTTTTTGTTCTCCCCCTACCTTCAATAATCACTGTCTTGATCCTCTAAAGCACAATAGGCAAACTTACCTTTAGACATCCAACAAAGGCAGCACAAAAAATAAAAAAATAAAGAGAGTTGAGTTTTTTTCTAAAGCGCCTCAAAACTTTCTGCACAATATATTCTATAAGACTTTATATTCAATAAGATTTTTTTCTCATAACAGACATTTTGCAAGCATTTTTATCCTTCTGTCATACAGCTTTCATTCTCAGGCTTTGACAGCATAAACCACCGCCATATTGACGGGGCGTGTTTCATCTCCCCCTGTTTTTTGCAACAAGACCTTATGTTCATGCTCTCCCGCAGCCTTCGTTAACCGATCTTTATTGTAGACTTGAGCCAGATGCCTATAATATTCACCGTGATTCATATCCCAAACTACCTCGTCAATCATTGGATAACTATGCTGGTGGTTACCTGTTGAATCTGTTTTTCCTTCATGGGTATGAGATTTAAAAGACTCTTCTTGTCGACTTCCCAAGCGACGTCCTTTATCAATTTCTTTTCCACTATCGAGCCCCCGTAAAAACATTCCACGCAAATCGGGAACATTGAATGTTGTTCTCCCATCTCCTTTTCCCCATGTTTCTCCCAAAACAGCAAAAAGATTGGCATAGTTCCTTCGCGAATATTCTTTACCATCACACAGTAACCATCCAGAGGGTATTTTTTCTGTAGCAAAAGTCCCAATAAATCCAGAAGAAAAAGTTTCAGGCAAAGGAGGAAAGGGAGGGATTTCAGGAAGTTTTATAGTAGGATTGGTTAAAAACCAGCCATCAGCATTTTTTCCGGCAATATCACGCGTATAGACGACTTCATAAAGCCCCCCCTTTTGAATTTCTCCGCCCTTTAAAGGCATGATACCCTCTGGCGTTGCCATATAAGTTGGTCGTGGAAGTAATTGATTCAAAGAAATATTTGTTATTCCTCTATTGACGCCTTGTGCTTTAAAGCGCACAACAATGCCATCCATATAAGTCTCAAAAAAAGACTTTGTTGCCAAACGAAGTGACGTTCTCTCGTTTTCCACATCGACAGTAAACTGTGTTTCAATCCCGCCCCCATTATCCAACAAATATTCTTTGATGCGTTGCATCATAGCGCGAGCACTATCATTGACTGTGCTTGGCGGTTGCCCTTCTGCCCAGTTTATACTTTCATCGGCATAAGCATTTTCTGATGCAACAATTGACCAATCATAAATTGAACTCATAGAAGATACTCTTTTTTCAAAAAGGGAAAACGAGCAAAAAATGAAGAAAAGAAAGCCGCAACTTTATTTTTAGATGCCGGTATTTTTTCCATTTTCACTTTTTCCATTTTCAAACCTATTTTGTCATAATCAACATGCAATAACTTTGTTTTTGCATTGACATAAACAGCTTCAGGCTTCACACGCAACACATCTTGCGCCATAACGCCCTGATAACGTTGTGGATTTCCTTTATAATTAAAGGTATAAAGTGGATATCCATTTTTCTGCCCCACAGGGATAATATTTTCTTTTGCTCTCACGTCACAAAGCCCTAAAATTCCTCCGACCAATCCAAGCACTTGCTGCGCATCACGCAACGGATCTTTTGTCACAGAAGGTATTGTTGTAGATTTTCCTGAAGTTGTTCCGTAATTTCCAGCGGCCTGTGTTCCTACCTGTAACAAGCGTTCTAAGCGGTTCCAATCTTGATTATCTTTTTCTGACCATTTTTGGCGCTCCGCATCTAAGACATTTTGACGATTCATATCTTGAATCATTCCTCCTTTCAAAGCATTGCTTTGCGCATTACTCTGTCCTTGATAATAGCTATTTGCTGCATTAACCTGATCCTGCTGAGAGCGATCAATCATCTGGTTCGCGTTCATCATATTATTAATATCTTGATTATATTGCTGTACCGCAGCATTTGTTGCCAAAGCGCCTAACTCATCGGCCAGCACACCGGTATGGGCGCCAGAACCATAACGTCCTGCCCCAGACATAGATTGATTAATCGCATCAGAAGTTTTATTCAGAGCATTTTGCAATGCAGTATTAAATTTACTATTGCTTCCAATCCAGCTTCCCTTAGCCATACCGGAAAGATTTGTAGCGCTGTTGGTTGGTGCATTCAACCATTGCGTTACCGTTGGATTATTATAGAGCCCAGCTGCTTGTTGTAAACCAGTTAGCGCATTTTTTGTCATATCGCTAAGACCGGCAACTCTCTCTCCCTGATAAACGTTTCCGCCAATTCCTTTATTATAAAGTCCAAGCGCGTTAGCACTGGCTTGTTTAAGAATATCAGCGGCCCAAGCGGGTGGTGCATTTGTTTGTGTTGTTGTCTGTACTTGAGGTGTTTTTTTTCTACTCATGAACCCAGAACCTTTCTATATTGAATAAGATTACGAGAATATCCGTGATGAGCGAGCTTTTTCGCCCATCCAGTTCTTCCAAACATGTGCATTTCGTCCGCATTGATTGTTCGCGCCCATTTTTCGACTTCATCAATCAACTTGACCAATTTCAGCCCTCCCTCTCCAGCAAGATCTGAGAGAACGACGCATTTTTTTCCCGTATGGGTTATTTCAACTTTGGTAATTGCAAAAGCACTAAATTGGATTTTATTTTTTAAGACCAGCCACAATTGTGCTTGTCCTGTAGCGATTTCTTCAGCGATTTTTTCCAGACAAACATCATCCGGAAAGCGCTGCGCATATTTTTTCAATGCAGCATTGAGTGCCTCTTGATAGGGAGCTATTTTTTCCCATGGCCACTGCTCTGTCAGATGAGCAGAATATAAATCTTGACTCTCAAGCATCATAATTTTAGCTTTGTCACTCATCTCCCCTCAAATAACATCCCCCTACGCATTTCACGCATTCCATGCCCCCCGCACAACAAAAGAAAAAAAGCCCCAACATTCCTTTGTCACAACAAAGAGGGAACTTTCTTCTTTATAAAAATAAACCATGGTGCAGCCTATTTTTCCTTTATCGCAGAAAAGCATGAAACATAACGCACCACATTGCTCTTCATACTATAAAGACACAGCTTATCGCATTGTGCCTTTGTTTATAAAGGCTTAAGGAGAGCCTATGGGGCATTTGTTCTTTAATAATAGAGGCTTTGAGCCTACCGCATGGTATTATAAAAGGGCATGCCTATCGCATGCCGGCAGACGTCAATTCCACATCAAATCCGGTGACATGAGTCCAATTCACCCCTTCAGGAATACGCAATTTAAAGCGATAAAACCGTGCCCTTGCGCGACAATGAATTTGTCCAGTATTATAAGAGGGCTGTTTTTCTGGCAACCAAACAGTTTCCTCTTCAAGAGATTGTCGAAAGCGCATTCCCACAGACAAATAAAACTTTCCACTATTGACTTGAGGCATAATATTTTTCACGCGTGTTATCATGCCATTTGTCTGTCCCATTTCTTGTGATGTCACGACACAAGCCATAGGACACCCAGAAAACGACCCCAGTCTGCCCTGTTGATCAAATGCCCCCAGCATAGGTGATTCATTTCTCCACACTTTACTATCAAGAGAAAAGGACAAATCGTCAATATTCTTAGTCACAAAATCAAGACCTTCTAGGGTTGTTCCGGCTAAGAAAATAGGCAATATCATTTTGATATCCACGAGAGCTTTTGTCCATTTTTGCAATCCCCAATCATAAATAAGCAAGATACGTTTATGAAGATTCTCATCAGAATCAACCATCCAATAAACACGATTATACACTCCATCGATAGCAGCAGACAGGGTGTACAGATTATCCTTCCTTGATTTTGCGGTCATCGTTCGATCCACTTTTTCGAACCCAATAGGGATAATCTGTCCCTCATTTGTTATTTGATAAAAACCGCCCTCATCGGCAAAGAATGCTAAATCGCCCCGACAAACGATTGATTCAGCATTTTTAGCGCCTCGTTTATCGTGGATTTTTTGGAAACTAAAAATAATCTTTGATCCAGGGATAAAAGAACCGGCATAGATTGCAGAACGCATAAAGATAATTGGATTTGTTGTCTCGGTTGCCCCTTGGACGAATCCGCCATCAGGAAAATCTTGATAATCACAACTTTTTTTCCCCACGGTCCAAAATTCTGCATCATTCAATCCAGACCAATGAACCCGTCTTGGATTTTCGGTTAATTTCATCAAACAAACGAAATCTCCCCAGACACGAACAATCCCCGCTTGTGGCGGATTACCTCCTAAATTTCTAAATGTTTTATCATGGTTAATATCGATCACTTGTGGTCTATCATTGGCATTAACAGCAATGATCAAATCACCAAACAAAGCAAAAGACCACGGAGCATCGATATTAGCAAGATAAGATTTTCCTTTTTGGCTAATATCCCTCCACTTCATTGTTGTATTATCAAGCAAGTAGATTTTTTCTCTTGTCCCAGCAATAATAGAAACCCCATTTTTTGTTTTAACCGCAAGAGCACCTAAAATTGGCTCCGGACAAGGCTCTGATAAAGGTTCAAAACTTGGCATAGGGATATAGGAGCCATCAGCTGGAAGCACATTAACAAGTTCATCGGTAAAAATTCCATTGATATCTGCCACATCGGGTCGATAATCAGCGATTGGGAAAAAAGCCATCAAGACCCCCATAAAATCTCTGAAGAGCCCAGTGCCATTCAAGACACCAAGGCTTATTGATAAAAACTATAAAAGCCCTTAGAACAAAACTCTAAAGGCATAAAATTTAAGAAAATAAACAACCTTAGGTTGTTTAACGCATCAAAAAAACGATACCATAAATAATGGCCACCCCAACGCCATCCACCAGCGCCAAACCAAAATCAACTGCCCGCAATCACCCACAATGACGGGGAAAAAACCATTAAACACCCCATAAAACCTTTGAAAAGCCCAGTGCCATTCAAAACACCAAGGCTTATTGATAAAACTAACCATAAAAGCCCTTAGAACAAAACTCTAAGGACATAAAGTACCATAATACACAACCTCAGGCTGTCTCATTTATCGAGCAAAATGTGACCATAAAGAATGGTGGAGCCCAACGCCATCCACCAGCGCTTCACCATCAACACCCAACGCGCATCCAACCATAAGGGACAAACCAACCTTCAACACCCGCCATAAACGATTTCGAAAAAAGCCTTTTAAAAACCCATTGGACGAATTTTTGAAGAACCTTTTCGACGCGATGTTTCAATACGCAAAGCTTGAAGCTGTTCTTGAAAATCTCTGAAAGAAACGGCGGCATATTCAGGATCTTTAAGAATATTTTTATAAAGTTCATATTTTGCCCGTGCTTTAATAAGATCAAAAGCATAAAGCAACCAAGGATTATCATCCTCTTTCAGCTGTTCATCGGCAAAATGAACAGGAGAATAAGAAAGCTTTACAGTTTCCACATGTTCTGGTGTTGGAAAGAGACCTATTTTTTGATCAAGGTAGGTATAAAAGAATGGCGTTCCCAACGCAGGATGCATGCCATATTGTTGATGCAACACTTCCAAGGGCTTAAAGAACAATTTTGTTGGTGTTGCCTCCTTTGTTACTAAAAAGACGCTCTCCAAACTCTTTTCTGATTCAATAAAAACCCCCTCTTCTTGCCCATACCATGTTTTACCACTTTGTGTTTTAAACGTCCTTTCTCTTTTTTCATTAAAGAAAAAGGGTTCGCGTTCACACAAACGCAAAGCCGTAAAAATTGAATCTTGAATTTGCAGGGAATATTCCGCTGTTGTATCGTCAATTTCATCTTGAATAAGCGCGACCATATAAGCAAAAGTTTTAGAATGGTCTGAATGTGTAAGGTTTAGATTTTGGGGATCAGTGGATAAAGTGGTCATAAGCCTGTCCTTGTTTCTGGAAGCATTTTAAATTTTTCCCCCAACAGATCCCTCTTGTTGGGGGAAGAGAGCAAACATTCGCTTTAAGCGGGCGCTCCATAAGTTGGGATGACGATAGTGCCAAAATCCTGAGCCCCTTGCGTACTTCCTGGCAAGGTAAAGCAAGTTTTTTTCATACCAATAATGGTTTTTGCCGCGACCCCGAATTCTCTTTCATAGTCGAAGAGTTCTTCCACCAATTTATAGCGTGTTGCTCCTCGATCTTTACCAAAAGCAATCACAGCACTCTGCGCACCAAGCAGAACAGCCCGCCGCACATTTGGCACAGCTTTATTTGCCGTCCCAGATTCAACCCCTTCGGTAATATGTTCAGCTTCGCGTAAAACCACACCATTATACATGCCCAAAGACCCATCATAGAGCGGATTTTTGATACGACTTCCACTATAGATTGCCTTAGTAATGTCGAGCCATTGCCCCGCATCTGTATTGGTTCGCAATTGCGTCACTTGGGTTGGGTGCAGATACAGCACATAGACATTTTCGCCATCAATCCGCACAGGTCTAATTTTAGGATTTGCCAATTTAGCCCGTTCGACAGCTTTATCAATGAGCTTAAGATCAAAAACATCGCCTTCTTTTAAGTCCTCATCCTTTGCTTTATCGTTAGGACGTACCACGCGTTTATTGGTTGGTGCCGTTGGCGCATTAAACCCATAATGGACAGGTTTAAGGGTAATCGTGCGTCCTTCAAAGTTAATAGCTTTTGCGGTATAACCACACACTTGAATGAAGAACATCATACTCAGACGATCTGCATACCAATCAACCAAACCATTTTTTGCCTCGGTGCGCAAATCATGGAGAATTCGTTGCTGATCAATTGTTCCCTCATTTTTGACACGCACAGCATGAACGAGTTCATTAATTGCCAAGCGATCATTGAGAAACTGTAAAGCTTCTTCATTGCCTTCCAATGTCTGCCCTTCACTCACCCCATCGCCTAGCAACTGCACACGCAAATTAAAGCTAATGGCATCCCCACTTGCTTTCGTGGTTTCATCCTTTAACTGTACGATACTGTTTGAATCATTTCCAATCAACGGTGCAATTGGAATTGCTTTTGAGACTTCTTGGTTTAGTAATTTAGACCATGTGCGCACTGCCATTGGGTCATTAAGTCCGATATAAGTTACGGTCATTTTATCCTCTAAAAGTTTTCTTGACATAAAAAAAACCCGGCAAAGCGCCGGGCGCTCAAAACACCACATTTCATTTCAGATGGTGAATAGGTTGTTCGTGAGTTTTATCTAATTTCTGTTAGCGTCTGCCTCCTCCTTATAAGAGCTCTCCTCACCACATCCGTGCTTTGAGAAATCCCCACTCCCCCGCCCCTGTTCCCTCAAAAAACGCCTGCCACCTTCACGCCCCAAAAGCCGCTCCACGTTCCCGCAAAAAACACCTGCCACATTCTTGTTTTTAAAATTCTCTTCCCCCCATTAAACGATTAAAAGCAGCTTTATTTTTAGGATCAGCAACCCAAGCGCTAAACTCTGCTTCTGACATTTTATCAAGCATATCCAAAGAAATTGGCCCATTTGGCGTTAAACCGTTATAAGCAGCAAGAGTACGCGCAGAATTGTGTCTTTCCTGTAAATTTTCATCCATGTTATTGGGAACATTTGTGTAGCCAATTTTTTGTGCAATCGCGTAAATCACTTCAGCGGGGTTTTGATTTTTTTGCGCACAATCGCGCAAGATCTGCTTCAACTCATCACCAATTATCGCATCAATATTTTGGGGATCTGCCATCTCAGGATAGAGCGAAGCACAAGCAGCCAACTGTTTAGCCCGCGTTTCATAAATAAAATCGGCCGCTTGATCAAAATCATGATGTTTTTGTTTAACACTGGCAACAGACTGTTGATAGAATGCGTGCAACTGTTCTGCTTCACAAACAGTCGGTTTATCTTGGGGTTTTTCATGTAAAAGCCCTTGTTTTTGGAGTGTTTTTCCCAACCATTGCATATAGCCCATGAAGTCTTTTTGTGGATCTGGTGGAACATCTTCTCCCCCTTGAACCTCTTTTCCAGCCTTTTGCGAAGAGTACTGTTGTTGATGCACTTGCCCTTGGAAATTATCTTCAAGAGTTTTTTCTTCTCTTGCAATTTCACCATCTTCTCCCTCTTGTGTTGAGACCAGAAAATCTTGTTTCAATTGGTTTTGTTCTGCCGGCGTTAAGTGTTCTTGATCCATGACATTAGCCTTTTCTTTTTTTAAACAATAAAATCAAATTTTTCAGATAAAACAGCCCATAAGCACTTATCCCCTCAATGTTCTCCCATCATTTGAGCTCCAGCATTCCCCCAAAGCTCTCCACCCCATATAACGGAAAGACTCCCCCTCTCCACCTTGCTTTTCCCAACAATCCAGCCCTATAAAACAGTTCTTTTGAGAAAAGGGAGCCCATGCACTATGGAAATCGATAAGCCCATTTTGCGCCCACCAGGCCCCACCAAGTTCACCCCATATAACGGAAAGACTCCCTCTCCACCCTGCTTTTCCCAACAATCCAGCCCTATAAAACAGTTCTTTTGGGAAAAGGAAGCCCATGCACTATAGAAATCGATAAGCCCATTTTGCGCCCACCATGCCCCACCAAGTTCACCCCACATAACGGCAAGACTCCCTCGTTCTCCTATTTTTCCCCAACAGGGATAGTCTCATAAAACAGCTCTTCGAAGATAAAGGAAGACGACATTACGCTATGGAAATTGTATCGATAAGCAATTTCTGGTAGATGGAATTTATCAAAAGTCGCGCATGACAAAGCGTCCTATTGTTGAGCCTTTACTGTCTGCAACATCTGCATTATCTGCTCTGTTCCCACATTACCCCCCATCTGCGCTGAGGCATTTTGCTCTTCTTGGAGAGCGTTTTGCGCCTTTATCGCGATTTTATGAATGAGTGAAGCGGGTAAAGGCGAATAGCGTAAAAGATCGAGCATAATCTCTGGCGTTGCAAAATTTTGCATCAAAGGAAGCAATTGCATGATTAATGCAAAAGTACGCTCTTTTTCATTAAGACTTGTTGGCGCATCATCCACGACAATATCATATTCCAAACTAGTCACCATTTCGCGTGTCAGTGGAACATATTGGGCATTTTCATCCCCGGCAATACGCACCAACCGCCCATCGGAGAGATAATTTTGAATAAGATAGAGAATAATTTTTCCCTGTCGTTGCCGATATCGACGCAACCCATCAAAAAAGGAAGCCAAAAGATTAAGTGACGATTGTCGCCGTTGTTGTTCAAGAATGCCAGGCTGATTGACAGCTCGCGTCCCAATAAATTCAGAAGACAATCCCGTCACCTGTTCGAGAGCACTCTTTGCTTCATTAAACAATTGAAAAAAACCTTGCGGAAATTGCGCCACGGGTTTAGGCTGGATTCTTCCGCCAGAGACAGCCCCACTTTTCAACCAAGTAATACTATCGGCTCTAGCCCAACTCTCGACGGCTTGTCGATCATCATCAAAAGCATCGCGTTCTGCCATAATGCCGCCTTTTGATTGGCTATTGAGCAAATGCATTACTTGACTAAAATATTTGTTTGCCCACCGTTGCGGATCTTTTGTAGGGCGCACAATTCCGTAAAATTGCCGACTTAACTTATCAAAAGTACCGGTAATACACTCCCATCCCAATTGATTGGGTGGAACCAAGGGCTTATCAGGCGCTTCGAGCAGCTTTCTGCCCAAAAATGCCCGTTTGACAATTTTTCTGGTCAACTTTGTTGCTTGAACATGAGGAAAGGTTTTACTTAAATTTTGGAAATCCTGCTCTGAATAATCGATAAATTTTCCACTTTGAGGCTCAAGGACTTTATAAACCACCTCGCGTTCAAACCAGCGACATTCTGCCAATGTCACCATTTTAGGACGTTGATAACAGCTTGCCTCTTCTCCCTCTACCTGATAATTTTGTGTCATCCCATTGCTGGTTGGCTGTAAAAAGCTCTGATGTTTCACCCAATCAGCATGAAGATCGCTCCAATGAACATTTGGAAACATTTGCTGCGCTACGGCAAGAGGTTTTTCATCAATATACCATAAGCGTTGAGCATCAATGAGATTAGACTTAACAGCACTTGCATCCCACACCATTTTCATAGGATCCAGCCGCGCAATGATTGGTTTTCCTTGGGGATCTTGTTCATAATCAAGGCGTGTATCTGTCCAGCCCATGCCGCAAATAATTGCATCTTGAAAGGCATCGGAATCTTCGTATTCGCCGTCGGCTTCATCGCGAAACCATTCGGCTGCTCCTGTTAGAATCTGATTAGCAAAGGCTGCGCCTTCTTGTCGTGGAATAAATTGGACTTGTCTTTTATTATTGCGCTCAGCCCCGATCACAGCATTAATTAAAGGTGCAATACGGTTAAAAGTCATCACGGGTCTGTTTTGTTCGTGCAAGACGGCAAGGTCTTGCTCATTCCATTGCCGTCCATTATAAAAATCGTAATCTTCTTGGGCATTTTTTCGCCATTTTTCGACATGAGTGATATCATCCTGATACCAACCCACGAGTTTTTTAAAAAGAGCTTGATTTTCAAGCGTTTCGATTTGATCAAAAGAAGAATTTATAGACATATTCATTAAAAAGCCATCCATGAAGTTTGAGAATGGTGAGAAGAGCGATAAGTTTTTTTTCGCACTCTAGCATTTGGTTGTTCATAAGCCACACACATCAGTCCAAAGGCATCGGCCCCATGGCTAGCCCAATCATGTTCAGCCCCTAGTCCGATATTGCGCTGTTCGTCGCGCTTTTCATGATACCAAGCAAGCGCTTTTCTCCCCGCAGATGTTGTTTCACGATTAAACCATAGTGCAGGAAACAACCGCCTTACGGCTTCGATACGCATTTTCACAGCGCCTGTTCCTTGATTAGGAATTATTTTGGTTTGAAAACCGGCTTGTTGAAGGGCACTTTCAAAACTCACATTATAGACACGATCTTTTGTTGCGCCATCATGAGGCAAGACCATAAGAGCCTTTTCATATCCCCTTTGAAAGACCCAGCCCACATGCTCTGAGAGAGGTTGACCTTGGGCTTCATAATAATCGAGCACTCGGATTTCACGTCCAACAAATTGCGCCACCCACAATGCGGTAGCATCGGCCTTTGCTCCTGTTCCCCCGATATCCCAAAAGATTCTCACCTGCATCAAAGGATCCCGTGGAACAGTGGTAATCCGCCCTTCCATTTCGGCTTCCAGCAGACATTTCTGATAATAAGCGCCTTGCACAGCTTGGAGATATTCGCCTTCCCAAATATGGTTATACTGCTCTGGTCTTTGCTGCAAATCGTCCATTCGATCACGATTGAGTTTTTCAGGAAATTGCGGATTATCACGCCAATTGATTTCCACCCCTTTGATATGAGGATTATCGACAATTCGGAAACGTTTTTCCACGGGTGCATTTTCATGGCATGGGTTCCATGTCACCCATAATTCTGCATTCCAATCTTTTCCTTCTTCGCGCAAAGTTGGAATAAGTGTTTGCCAAGCAGTTTCTGTCACGGGCTCGGCTTCATCGACCCAACAAAGGAAAACGCGTCCCATTGATTTAATACTTGCGATATTGCGATCAAGCCCAGCAAACACATAGACGATCCGTCCATCTTTTGACTTAATATATTTATCGCCGATTTCATAATAGTCTTGTAAAAAAGGATAAGACTCGATAGCGCGTTTAATTTCCTCCAAAGAACTTTCATTAAGAGAATTTTGAAATTGCCGTGCACAAAGAATAATACCGCGTTCTCCAGCCATTCCATGGCGATATCCCACCACGGCCGACATCAAAGCAAAAGAACGTGTTTTTCCAGAACCGCGTCCTCCCCAAGCGGCTCGCACATCGGCATTTCCAGTAAAAACAGGAATAAGCTTTGGAATAAGAGCTACTTGAGCCGTTTTCTGCTCAATTTTTTGAGAAATTTTCTGAACCGTTGTCATTATAAATTTTCATACTTTTGCAATAATTGCGCTGCACCCTTTTGCTTATCCCAAGTTTAATATCCCAGAGCAATTGAACGAAAAGAGCAATTGAACGAAAAACGCCCTTCTCAAAAGCAGCGCTTTATCTTTTCTTCATCCTAATATTCAATAAATTTCACTTTTTTGCATGAGGTCCCCTTGACCCCACCTATGCGCCCCAACGTCCTTATCCCCCCAAAGATCATTATCTCCCCAAGGGTCCCTATTTCCCCAACACCCCCCCTCAAACACCGCGCCTGTCATCCCCCAACCACAAGCAAGGTATCCCCCCAACCAAATCATAGCCTCAGCACATGGCTCTCAGACATATCCAAAGCCCAACATCCTCCAAGATCATGCCTCTCAAGCATCACCAATCCTCACACTTTATCCCCCAAGATACCCCCCCAAAACACATGCATCCCGCAAGCATAACACTTCTCTCAAGTTTCATGCCCCTCACCATCAAAACACTGTTCCATATCCACCACACAAATACCCTGCACCAAACCCTCCAAGCACACGGGCCCTTACGGCATCATTCACCAAAGCCCCTTCCCAGTATCACGAGCGCCTACAAGCACGATAGCCTCCGCTTCAAGCCCCTCAAGATAGGCAATCACCAAAGCAGCCCCCTTGCAAGACATCACCCCACATCACCCACCTCAGCCTAACATTTTTCAATATCACAAGCCTCAGTTATCGAGGTATCATGCTTCTCCGGTTCACTATTTTTTGCATTCACTGGCACAATCTCAATACGCAAAATTGTTTTTAACATCTCCCCCATTTCAATAACGAGAAAAAACCAAACCTTCACCAGAGGTCCAAAACAGCAAATATCATCAAGCACTCCCCAACATCTTTCAGGTATCGCGCCCCTCATGCATCGCCATAAAAGCATCTTGCCCGCTTCACACAGACCACCCCAGACACCATGCCCCCCAAAAAACACCATATGCACCGAAGTCTCCTCCAGTCCACGTCCTCATGCATCCCCCACCAAAGCCCAACAACTTCACAGCTCACACGCCTAAAGCACTCAGCCCCTCACCGCAATTTCAATCATAAGCTTTCAGACAAACATCTAGCATTCCCGTTCAAAGACAATATCCCTTAAACATCATATGCCCAACCCAACATTTTCTCGTAGCTTCAAACCTCAGTGACCAAAGGATCAAGCTTCTCCGGTTCAGTATTTTGGGGCTTCACTGGTACAATCTCGATACGCGAAACTGTTTTAACATCTCCCCCATTTCAATAACGAGAAAAGACCAAACCTTCACCAGAGGTCCAAAACAACAAATATCATCAAGCACTCCCCAACATCTTTCAGGTATCGCGCCCCTCATGCATCGCCATAAAAGCATCTTGCCCGC
>NZ_JBHIQI010000006.1:84106-88904 GCF_042196465.1 Bartonella sp. AD13SXNS | reverse complement strand
AACATCTAGCATTCCCGTTCAAAGACAATATCCCTTAAACATCATATGCCCAACCCAACATTTTCTCGTAGCTTCAAGCCTCAGTGACCAAAGGATCAAGCTTCTTCGGTTCAGTATTTTTGGGCTTCACTGGTACAATCTCAATACGCGAAACTGTTTTAACATCTCCCCCTGCTTCTCCCGTAACCTGAAGAGGCAAGACTTTTGCCAACAGCGAAAAAAAAGGAACAGGATTATTCAACGCATGATATTGAAGATAAGACACCAGCCCATCCTCACCATAGTGATATCCAGCCTGCTCAGCGGCTGTCAAAAGAGCTTCATTAAATCGCTTTGTTGTTTTATTCAAAGTTGTTTTTTTCCGCCCTTTTCGACGTAAGGGAAGACAATGTTCATCTACCATCATCATGTTCCTTCCAACTAAAGAAAAACCAATACTTCAAACACAAAAAATGACATGAAAATCAGCAACAAAATTTAACAAGCCATCAACAATAAAAAATGAGACCACACCCTAAAAGACAAGAACCCACATAAAGCCCAAATCCTCCGCATAATTTTACAGATACACGTTTTTACGCTTTTCCATCTTTACAGAAAAAAACGAAACGAAACGCCCACATCACCACCCCACGCAGCTCTGTAAACACGGATTTGTCAACAACTCAGCTTCTCACTCTAACGGATTCCCCTGCTGATTATTTCATATGGCTATCCCACACTTCAAAGAATGGTGTTTCATCAAACACGCCAGATAAACTCTGATCTACAATTCGACTTCAAAAAGCAAATTTTCCTCTGCTAAATAAAGCTTCCACCCCGCACCGGTTTTAAACTATAATCCAACCTCTTACCCAATAAATTCCCCTACTAACATCAGATTACCGCCCCCAAACATCCCTATTTTACAGTATAACCGTACAGCAAACATTTTAATTTTTCTTGCCAATCTCCTGAAACTACTTTATTGATAGTTCTGTGTTTTTGATCGTCCACGCAACGGTCAAATAGGGATTTGAAAGCCCGAACGCTCAGTACATAAATTTATCCCGCTTTGCGGGTATCCCGGAATTCCGGGAGCTTTTGCTATGTCCAAGTGCTTGTCAGCACTAAAAGCAAAAGGCTGACTGAGCTCAGTGCTTTCAAACTCCCGGAATACTCATGCGAGGGCGCTCGCAAACCGGAGGGAAGCTTGAAGTGCAAACTAAAAATTCACATTTCAACGACATTTCAATAGGCAAAAGAATCCGTCATAGAAGAATTTCAATGGGACTTTCTCAAAAGGAATTAGGAAGCCATTTAGGTGTCAGTTTCCAACAAATCCAGAAATACGAAAAAGGTTTAAATCGTGTAAGCGCGGGGTGTTTGCTCGAAATTTCTAAAAAACTAGCAGTTCCTATGAACTTTTTTTATGCGGATCTTTTAACAGCAGATATTCCCACAAAAGAACATGCCTTACACCACGATCAAGACACATACAGCGAAAAAGAACACGCCCTTTTAAAAAACTTTAGAGAACTCGAAGCGAAAAAACAAAAAGCAATTTTGTGGTTAATTTCTGATTAGACAAAAGCACACCCATCAACATCCCTCGCCAATATATCCAACATCCTTAAAATATAAGCTTCAGATCACGACACTTCAAAGAAGGCAATTTTATCAGACACGACAGATAAGCGCTGCCCTAAAATATTCCCTCACACACTTTTCTCCAGTCAACGCGATTTATACCCCTCTTCATCCCAGCTTTCCCCGCTCCATTCACAAATGCGTCCCCTAGTTCTCCGACCACATTCCATGCCAAGACAAAAGCATACAACGCATAAATCCTTCACTTCACTTTTACGTATTCACGTTTTTACGCTTTTACATCTTTACAGAAAGCAACCAAATGAAACTTTTCCCCCAGCATCTTACACTGCGTTGTCAAGAATCCAACATCTTGTAGCAGTTTCCTCCTACCAACCCCACTCAGACAGATCAGCACACCATACCCCTCAAGCAACGGTATTTCACCACATTCAACAAGCAAGCCTTTTCTGAATATTCTTACACCCATCCCTCTCCAACACAAAGAGCGAAAGCTCCTACAAATACCGATCAATTCCGCTTCGAAGCAAAGACCCCACCCAAAAGACAAAGCTTCACACACACACCAAAAAGCTTCTCCCACAGCGCCAATTTTCACATGCTCCATCCTAGCTTTCCACTTCATTTGCAGACTCGTTCCCCAGTCCTTTCCCCCCATTCCATGTCAAGACAAAAGCATACAACGCATAAATTCTTCATTTCACTTTTACGGATTCGCGTTTTTACGCTTTTACATCTCTACAGAAAGCAACCAAATGAAACTTTTCCCCCAGCATCTTACACTGCGTTGTCAAGAATCCAACATCTTGTAGCAGTTTCCTCCTACCAACCCCACTCAGACAGATCAGCACACCATACCCCTCAAGCAACGGTATTTCACCACATTCAACAAGCAAGCCTTTTCTGAATATTCTTACACCCATCCCTCTCCAACACAAAGAGCGAAAGCTCCTACAAATACCGATCAATTCCGCTTCGAAGCAAAGACCCCACCCAAAAGACAAAGCTTCACACACACACCAAAAAGCTTCTCCCACAGCGCCAATTTTCACATGCTCCATCCTAGCTTTCCACTTCATTTGCAGACTCGTTCCCCAGTCCTTTCCCCCCATTCCATGTCAAGACAAAAGCATACAACGCATAAATCCTTCACTTCACTTTTACAGATTCACGTTTTTACGCTTTTACATCTTTACAGAAAGTAGCCAAATGAAATTTCCAAACCAGCCCACCACTCAATAAACAAGAGTCTGTAAACAATTCAACTTTTATCGCGTATATTGCACTTGGAAAACACCCCTCACCACCCCTCAAAGGATACTGTTTCACCAGACACGGATAGATAACCCCTACCCTCAAATATCCAGACACTCTCACAAAAAGCACCGTATAAATTGATATGCTTGAAGATCCGTCGACGGCATATCCTTGCCTCTAATGCCCCCATCTCACCCTACCTCAAATGACAATATTTTACAGCATAAGGCATAAGAAGATAATGAGACAATTTTTAAGATACAAAAAAATGCTCTCATTTTCCAAATCTTTTAATTGTTCTTGCCAATCTTTTGAAATTACTTTATCACTCAAAAGGTGCTTTGGTCGTCTACGCAGCGATCAATAGGGAGTTGAAGCCCGAAAACTCAAACGTTAATTTACCCCACTTTGTGGGTATCCCGGAGTTCCGGGAGTTTTTGCTATGTCCAAGTGCATCTTCGCACTAAAAGCAAAAAGCTGATTTGAGTTCAGTGCTTTCAACCTCCCGGAATACTCATGCGAGGGCGCTCGCAACCGGCAGGGGGGCTTGAAGTGCAAACAAGAAATCCACATTTCAATGATATTTCGATAGGCAAAAGAATTCGTCATAGACGAATTTCAATGGGGCTTTCTCAAAAGAAATTAGGAAGCCAGTTAGGTGTCAGTTTCCAACAAATCCAAAAATATGAAAAAGGCTTCAATCGTGTAAGCGCGGGACGCTTACAAGAAATTGCCAATATCCTAAAAGTTCCCATTACCTTTTTTTATGCCGATATTGCGATAAAAGCCGATATTGTCACAAAAGAAAATGCTCTCCCCCATGATCAAGACACCTATAGCGAAAAAGAATACGCCCTTTTAAAAAACTTTAGAGAACTCGAAGCGAAAAAACAAAAGGCAATCTTGTGGTTAATTTCTGATTAAGCAAAAGCCCATATAAAGCCCAAATCCTCTGCTTCATTTTACGGACACCGTTTTTACGCTTTTCTATATTTACAGAAAAAAACCAAACGAAACGCCCACATCAGCACCCCATGCACCACTGAGTAAACATTGATCTGTTAACAATCCAGCTAGCTTATCCAGCGGGTTTTCTTACTGATTTCAGATCACCACACCTGAAAGAGCAAAAATTCCTATAAGTACGAGTCGACAATTCCACTTCAAAAAACAGATTTCCCCACTGGATAAATCTTCTATCCCGCACCAGTTTGTAAACTATAATCCAGCCTCTTGCCAACCAAATACCCCTTATTGACTTCACAGATCACCGTTTCATTCACAAATGCGCACCCTAGTTCTCCATATTCCATACCATGATAAAAGCATACACAAAGCATAAAACCCCATCTCCTTTTTTACAGTTACACGTTTTTACGCTTTTGCGTATTTACTCTTTTACATTTTTATAAAACGAGCTCCCTTTACGCACTCAATGCATCCTTGACCTCATTCCTCAAGCAAAACTGCTTATAAAGAATTCCTTTTTCATCCAATAAAAGCGCCCCTTTTTCAAAGAGCGTTATTCTCGAGCAATGGCGGCTTTCTTAAAAATCTCTCTTAAGAGTGCACAAAAACTTATTGCTTATAGGATAAATTTTTCTCGATTCTTCTGAGGAGACATCCATTACAACTCATATTTTCCCCCCACTATACTTGGAAACATCTGATCTGTATTAATGTCCTGCTTTCCATGGAAATTTGACATCAGACACGAAATCTTTTTATGAAAGTTTTTTCCCTTTTTACGATGTTTTTTCACCAGCCTTCTCAAAGCTGTTTCCTAAATTTTTGCAACCGCTAAGCCTATAGGATTTAATGAGAAAGTTTTAGACTCTAGAAAGGATCCAACAAATCAGATCCAAACAACAGAGAAATCAGATCCAAACAACAGAGAAATCAGATCCAAACAACAGAGAAATCAGATCCAAACAACAGAGAAATCAGATCC
>NZ_JBHIQI010000006.1:59107-84006 GCF_042196465.1 Bartonella sp. AD13SXNS | reverse complement strand
AAACAACAGAGAAATCAGATCTCCCATTCTCACCAGATCATCTTACCTATGGACTTTATCCGGTTTAAACATACAATTCCGATTGTATCATTATGATACCTTTTTAGATTTACCTTGTCAAGTTTTTATATTTTTCTTTTAATATTTTTGTTATTTTTTATCAGATTTCTGTCTCTTATGCAAACAGAATGCCCCCAAAAAAACATCATTGTGTTTCTATTTGCGCGGTTGTAAAAATATCTCTTACAGCTTTCCCCATTTCACGAAAGCGCGTATTCACTATATAATCACTCATGATATAATAATGGGAAATTCGCCAATAAATGGTCATCCCTTGTTTTGGCTTCTTTACACTTAAATAAAAGAAGCACGCCAGAACCAGCATATTACCAATATTGCGATAATCTTCTCATAAGAATTTCCTAATCTCCCCACACCTCAAAGAGCGAAAGTTCCGACAAGAACCGAATGATACTTGCACTTCTTTTTCACGGCTCCACATTTTTACGCTTTTACGTCTTTACAGAACAAAGCCAAATGAAACGTCCCCCCTCCACACAACGATTTGATAAAAACAAACAGCATCTCCAACAATAGATTTCTGTAAAGAATCCATAGGAATTTTATCGATCAGATTTAACCCTTAGATTAGTATACAAAACCACATGACAGAAAGTCATTTCCTATAAAAGAAACGGTAAAAACTCTATGATTGCGACAAAATATGAGAAATGGCGAGCAGTAAAAATAATATCTTTTGTCCCCATAACTTTGAAATTATAAACTGAACAAATAATCCTTATTGACTGCATATGTAATTTTACATCTGTAAGTTTTTACAGATTAATTCAATCCCACCGTTTCCCCCAACATCTCATCATGATGATCTACGCTTTTTGGACGCACTGGCAAAGGGGGGATCATCTATTATACGTACGTATATAATAATGTGTTGCGCCATCTAAATCATAAGAAACAAAAGACAATATACCTATCTCTATTCGCGTTATTCTATAAGTCAAAATTACACCGTTTTGCTGTTTTGGTTGATCTGTATAGATCACGGTATATCCATTCCGTCGCAACAGATTAATAAATACAGGAGTAAAGTTGTCTTCTGTGTGACTTTTTGTCACAATAAGTGTTGTTTTAGCGGGCGGCAAAGGTTTTTTAAGATTGTGAACAAAATCGTTAGCAATTAATTTTATATCTGCCTTCGTAATATTTTGGACAACATAACTTGATGAATAATTATTGATAGATGCACACCCCGCCACCAACACAAGCGGTAACGGTAATAAATATTTTGACATCTTAACTCCCCTCGCATTCTCTCTCACGAAGCTCTTACACCAGAAGTAAGAGCAACTTTGCTTATAAATAAAAGTATTAACAACCTATTGATTTGCAATCAAGCGATAAGTAATCAATTTTTCACGAGTAAAAAAATGACACCATCTCTAAGGGCTTTCAAAGTTTATACTTAACATACAAAATACATATATTAAAAGGACTTGACCACCTCCTCACACCTCAAAAAATGGGGGGTCTACCCAACACCATTCTGTGCACAATTCGGCTTCTCTTGGGCGGTTTCTTCTTGGCTTCCTACTCATAACGGTTTACTTCAAAAGACGTGACAGACAAGTCCTGCTTAAGAATACTCATAGCGTTCTAGTGAGTATTACGTGACAATATATTCAAGACACCAACAAGATCTGTATTATTACTGTAGCCGCCAGTCTACCTATGTAAAAGTGATCTGTATTTGGCAGTTTTCTTTAGCAACATAAAACAAATATTAAGATACCGAGTACCAGTCGACAATCCCACGTCCAGTTCTTAAAAACAATTTCCCTCCCAAAGACCAAAGCACCCCACCCAGCATCGCTGCTATCCCACACCGATTTGCAAACAATGCGCTGAAAACAAGCCTAATGGCTTGCAGCAAGCTCCCCTTACCAACCACACATGCAGATCAAATCACCACAGCCGAGTACCAGTCGACAATCCCACGTCCAGTTCTTAAAAACAATTTCCCTCCCAAAGACCAAAGCACCCCACCCAGCACCGCTACCATCCCACACCGATTTGCAAACAATGCGCTGAAAACAAGCCTAATAGCTTGCAGCAAGCTCCCCTTACCAACCACACATGCAGATCAGTCCCCCTTCCTCAAAAGGGCGTACGGTATAATAAGGTTATCACTACGCTTTATACCGTAAATTTTCCCAAATTTATGTTTCGGGTAAAAACGCCAACCGATCACCTTGCTTTTCAATTGTCACCGCCGTCTCGTCGTGAATTTCTCCAAACAAAATTTTCTCTGCGAGAGGATCTTGAATTTCCTTTTGGATAATCCGTTTAAGCGGTCGCGCACCATAAAGGGGATCATAGCCCTTATCAGCAAGGAATTGTCGTACTTCTGGTTTGATATGCAAAGTTATGTTGCGTTCATTAAGCAAATTTTGCAAATGTTGTATCTGGATATCAACGATAGCTTCCATATCCTTGCGTTGCAGCCTCTGAAAAAGGATAATCTCATCGATACGGTTTAAAAACTCCGGACGGAAAGCGGCTTTCACCACATTCATGACCTCACTTTTTGCCTGATCAACGGTTTGACCTTCAGGCAAAGCAGTTAAGAACTCAGCACCAAGATTTGAGGTCATAATCAACAAAGTGTTACGAAAGTCGACAGTTCTGCCTTGGCTATCCGTCAAGCGCCCTTCATCCAACACTTGCAACAAGAGATTAAAGATATCAGGATGGGCTTTTTCAATTTCGTCAAACAGAATGACCTGGTACGGTCTTCTACGTACAGCCTCGGTCAGCACTCCCCCTTCTTCATATCCGACATATCCGGGAGGAGCCCCAATCAGCCTCGCCCCAGCATGTTTTTCCATATATTCTGACATATCAATACGCAACATGGCATTGGGGTCTTGGAAGAGAAAAGCGGCCAGAGCTTTGGTTAATTCGGTTTTTCCCACCCCCGTAGGTCCCAAAAACATAAAAGACCCCAGCGGACGGTTAGGATCTTGCAGCCCCGCACGCGCACGCCGTACAGCGCGTGCAACAGCTTGAACAGCTTCTCCCTGCCCCACGACACGGGTTGTAATTTCATCTTCCATCCGCAAGAGCGCCTCACGTTCTGCCTCCAGCATACGATCTACGGGAATTCCGGTCCAGCGTGAAACGATGCGTGCTACATGTTCAGCCGTCACCGTTTCTTCGACGAGATGATTTTGTTGGTCATCATTTTCAGCTAAAGTCAATTGTTTTTCGAGTTCAGGGATAACACTATAAGCCAGTTCTCCAGCGCGTTGGAATTGACCATCACGTTGAGCAATAGCCAAAGCATTGCGCGCTTCTTCGAGTTGTTTTTTCAAATCGGCAGCATGCCCTAATTTTTGTTTTTCGGCCTGCCAAGCACTTGTCATCTCAGCGGACTGTTGTTCCAATGTTTTGAGTTCTTCCTGCACATTTTTCAAACGTTCTTTTGCTGTTGGCTCGACATCTGTTTTCAAAGCTTCCCGTTCGATTTTCAACTGTAAAATACGCCGATCAAGGGCATCGAGTTCTTCCGGCTTTGAATCGACCTGCATACGCAACCGCGCAGCCGCTTCATCGATCAGATCAATCGCTTTATCCGGCAAGAAGCGATCCGTAATATAGCGTGAAGAAAGCTTTGCAGCTGCAATTAAAGCACTATCAGCCAAACGAACTTTGTGATGTTGTTCGTATTTTTCCTTAATACCGCGCAAGATAGAGATAGTATCTTCCAAAGAGGGTTCAGGTACAAAGACAGGTTGAAAGCGGCGTGCCAAAGCAGCATCTTTTTCGACATATTTTCGATATTCATCAAGGGTTGTAGCGCCTACGCAATGGAGTTCTCCACGTGCAAGAGCAGGCTTTAACAAATTAGAAGCATCCATAGGACCGTCGGATTTTCCAGCTCCCACGAGATTGTGCAATTCATCAATAAAGAGGATAATTTGTCCATTTTCGGCTTGCACTTCAGCCAAGACAGCTTTAAGGCGTTCTTCGAATTCTCCACGATATTTTGCGCCTGCAATAAGCGCGCCCATATCGAGCGCATAGAGTTGTTTATCACGCAAAGTTTCCGGCACATCCCCATTGATAATGCGCAGAGCTAACCCTTCCACAATGGCGGTTTTTCCCACCCCAGGCTCACCAATCAGCACCGGATTATTTTTCGTCCGCCGTGAAAGCACCTGAATGGTCCGTCGAATTTCTTCTTCCCGTCCAATAACAGGGTCGAGTTTTCCTTCACGGGCATCTTTTGTGAGATCCCGGGCATATTTTTGCAAGGCATCATATTGTCCTTCGGCATGGCGGCTTGTTGCTGTTTTCCCTTTCCGCAGCGCATTAATTGCCTGATTAAGCGCTTGCGGGGTCACCCCTGCATTTTTCAAGATATCGGCTGTTTTTGCGGACTTTTCCATCATAAGCGCTTGCAACATGCGCTCCACAGTCACAAATTGATCACCCGCTTTTTGCGCGAGTTCCTCAGCGAGCGCGAAGACTTTTGCCACCGGCTGCGAGAGATAGAGTTGTCCATTTCCCCCCTGCACTTTTGGCAAAGCCTCGAGAGCTTCTTTCAGCGTCTTTTGAATAAGAGTAAGATCACCCCCTGTTTTTTGGATAAGCGATGCTGCCAATCCTTGAGAATCATCTAACAACACTTTCAACAGATGCTCCGGCATAAATTGCTGATGATCAGAAGCAAGAGCGCTATTTTGTGCTGATTGTAAAAAACCCTGCACGCGTTCGCTATATTTTTCCAAGTTCATTTTTTTTCCTTAAATCTCAAGCCATCACCACACTTTAACCTCTCCAATATTCCACAAAAGAAACATCCAGAAAGGATTATCCAGCCTCTAAAAAACACCGCGAAAAAAGCAGCAAGAAGAAGAACCATAGTGCTAAAAAGAATATGGGTTTCTACAAGCCTCATAGCAAGAGGGAGAAAAAAAATACGCTATCATTTTAAATAAAAACCGCAACTTTTCTCATACCCCCCCATCATCACTCCCCTTTTTAAACCATCACCCCTAAATTCCACCATTAAAACTTAAATTTGAACAGCAGAAAAGGAGCATGCAAAAACACTTTAAACAAAGTAGTCTTTACAGCATATAGTTTAGAGTAAACATTAAAGTATTTTCTATATTTTTACTTAACAAATCATTGAATATATGATTTAATACTTATAAAGTTACACTATTTTTATTAAGATAGAGGATTTGAGTATGTACCATACTGTAAAAAAGGTTATTTTAATACTTTTATTCCTTCTGATAAGTAAACCAAGCTATGCCATTTTTGCCGGCAAAGTTATTGCAATAGAGCATGAATGGCTTAAAAATGCATCATTTGATCTATTTATTTTCACCCAGCAAGTAAATTACGATGGTGGGCCTAACTCCATCTATTTCTGGGGAAATAAATTTGAATTCCAAAATGGAAAAAGTGGACAAATTGGTTTTTTCAACAGGAGCGGCCGTACCATTCATTTTTCTATCTGGAATGCAACGGGATGGAAAGGTAATACATGTAAGCATTTTACTCAGGAAGGTTCAGGAGTACGATGTGAAATCAAGTTTCCATGGGAGATGGGACGCAGATATCAATTATATGTTGAAAAAAATGGAAATCTAGTTACTGCGACAGTAGTCGATTTTATAACGGGTAAACAAGTGGATATTGGGACCATAGAAGTACCAAATACATTTGGCCAATTCCGTAAATCTTCAAGTTTTGTTGAAGACCATTCTCGTTGGAAGAGACATCTCTCCTCCTGTTATGATTTAAGTCCGCAAAGTTCGATTTTTTTTGAGCCTCAAGGCATAAAACAAAACAAGATACACGAAACGATTCTGAAAGCTTCTAATCAAGGAAAGTGTCAAGATTCTGACTTCATCCAAACATCATGTACATCCAACTTTTGCATGACAAGTATAAGCGACTTTGGAGGTTTAGCCTCGCCTACTACTAAACCAGAAATACCCATTTCCAATGGGAAAGATCTATCTGCAGAAACAATTTCTAACGTTTTGAAACAAAAAGAGCTTGTCGTTATTCGTTCAAAAAATCGTTCTTGGGCACCCAATATCTTTTTGCCATCTCCTGATTCATTTAAGTGGAAATCAATCTTTATAGATCATCTAGCGGCTTACAGTTCTACACTTCACACCACTCACGGCACACAAAAGATAACCAAGGGTCAAAAGATTATGTATATGTCTGATGGAAAAACTTGGAAAATTACGAAAAAAAACTAACTTTTTTCTTCTTGATAAGCCCCTCACTCCCCTTTAAAAATAAATGGGGGTGAGGGAGTTTTTTTCATTTCCCCACCACGGCTCCCTTTCCCAGTTATTTTTTCGAGCTCTGCTCTCATCCCATCGTCCCCTTTAGCTCACCTCATCACCATACTTTCCAGGGTATTTTCTCCACCTTCACCTTCTCTCAAAGCCCCACACCCTTTAATAAAAGCCTCACCTCCCTCTTCTATCACCCTCACACCATCCCTTCACGCCCTCCCTTTGCACTACCCCCGCCTCTTATCCACGCCCTCCCTTTGTGCATAGGCACTCTCTCCATTCCACCCCCCACTTTTTCTCTCCCATCACACACTTACAACTTACAGCACTCTTCATCCCAGCTTCCCTCCTCGATTCACAAGCTCGTTCTCCCAAATCCTTTCACCCCATCCATGCCAGACAAAAGCCCAACGTGACCTCAAAATTAGCTCACCTCATCACCATACTTTCCAGGGTATTTTCTCCATTCTCATCCTCTCTCAAAACTACAACACTCTTTAATAAAAGCCTCACCTCCCTCTTCTATCACCCTCACACCATCACTTCACGCCCTCCCTTTGCACTACCCCCGCCTCTTATCCACGCCCTCCCTTTGTGCATAGGCACTCTCTCCATTCCACCCCCCACTTTTTCTCTCCCATCACACACTTACAACTTACAGCACTCTTCATCCCAGCTTCCCTCCTCGATTCACAAGCTCGTTCTCCCAAATCCTTTCACCCCATCCATGCCAGACAAAAGCCCAACGTGACCCTAAAACACGCACAACACATAAATCCATAAATCCTCCGCTTCACTTTTACAGATTCACATTTTTACGTTTTTACACATTCACAGAAAACAGCCAACGAAAAATTCACCACCCCGCACCGCTCGATAAACACTGATCCGTAAACAATCCAGCTTCTTATCTAGGGAAGGACTACTGATCACTTCATATAATTATCACCACCCCTCAAAAGAGGCGTTATCAGACAAGACAAATAAGCCCTTCCTCCAAATATTCTCCACATACTCTTCTCCAGAAAATGCATTTAAGACCCCTTTTCATCCCAGCTTTCCCCACTCCATTCACAAATGCGTCCCCTAGTTTTCTGACCACATTCCACGCCATGGTAAAAGCATACACACAGTACAAATCCTCCGCATTATTTTACGAATATACGTTTTCACGCTTTTACGTTATTACAGAAGTCAGCCAAATAAAATTTCCACATCACCACCCCGCACCGCTCTGTAAACACTGTTCTGAAAACGAACCCAGCTTTTTGCCTAGTCCCCTTACAGTCTTCAGACTACCCTCCTCAAACGACAGCACTTCATCAGGCTCAACAAATCAAAGCCCTATCATGAATATTCAAGCTCTTCACTCCCCCTTCAAATAGCGCCGTTTTACGGTATAACAGAATAGAAAATTTTTCATTTTTCTTGCCAATCTTCTGAAATTACTTTATCACTTAAAGTGTAATTTTGATCGTCCACGCAGCGATCAAGAGGGAAGACAAGCCCTAAACCCTAGCGTACAATTGAGCCTACTTTTGTGGGTATCCCGGGATTCCGGGAGTTTTTGCTATGTCCAGGTGCGTTTCCGCACTAAAAGCAAAAAAACTGACTCGGATTCAGTACTTTTAGACTCCCGGAATACCAATGCGAGGGCGCTCGCAACCGGAAGGGGGCTTGAAGTGCCAACTAAAAATCCAAATTTTATCGACATTCTGATAGGTAAAAGCGCGATTTATAATCCATATTTCGCACTTTTTTAAAAAGTACCCAATTTTATAGTCTTTGAGATTATTTTCATTTCTCTTGCCAATCTCCTGAAATTGCCTTATGAATAAATACTGTAAGTTTGGTCATATACGCGACGACCAATAGGGAACTGAAAACCCGAAGACTTGACACATGAATTTATCCCGCTTTGCGGGTATCCCGGAATTCCGGGAGATTTTGCTATGTCCAGGTGCGATGAGCACTAAAAGCAAAAAGCTGAGTCAAGTCAGTGTTTTCAGACTCCCGGAATACCAATGCGAGGGCGCTCGCAACCGGAGGGGGGGCTTGAAGTGCCAACTAAAAATCCACATTTTATCGACATTTTGATAGGTAAAAGAATCCGCCACAGACGCATTTCAATAGGGCTTTCCCAAAAAGAATTAGGAAGCTATTTAGGTGTCAGTTTCCAACAAATCCAAAAGTATGAAAAAGGCTTCAATCGTGTAAGCGTAGGATGTTTACTCAAAATCGCCCAAAAACTGGAAGTTCCTATAAGCTTTTTTTATGCAGACATTGCTACAAAAGAAGATATCTCAACAAAAGAAAATACCCCACACCGTGATCAAGAAACCTATAGCGAAAAAGAACACACCCTTTTGAAAAATTTTAGAGAGCTCAAACCAAAAAAACAGAAGGCAATCTTGTGGTTGATTTCTGATTAAGCAAAAACGCAGGCACCAACATTATTCGTTAATCCCTCTAAAATATAAGCTTCAGATCACGCCCCCTCAAAGGAGAGTGCTTCAAAAGGCGCTACAAACAAGCCCACCCCTAAAATATTCAACACACACGCGCACATACCTAGATACGGAAATTGATATGCCTGATATCAACCTCAAAAAGCATTTTTTCACAGCATAAGAGGATAATTCTTGAGATCCAAAAATATTTTCATTTTCTTGCCAATCTTCTGAAATTACTTTATCACTTAAAGTGTAATTTTGATCGTCCACGCAGCGATCAACAGGGAGCTAAAAGCCCTAAACCCTAACGTACAATTGAGCCCACTTTTGCGAATATCCTTAGAATTCCGGGAGTTTTTGTTATGTCCAGGTGCTTTTCCGCACTAAAAGCAAAAAGCCGAGTCAAGTCAGTGTTTTCAACCTCCCGGAATACCAATGCGAGGGCGCTCGCAACCGGAGGGGGGCTTGAAGTGCCAACCAAAAATCCAAATTTTATCGACATTTCTGATTAAGCAAAAGACGCGATTTATAATCCATATTTCGCACTTTTTTAAAAAGTACCCAATTTTATAGTCTTTGAGATTATTTTCATTTCTCTTGCCAATCTTCTGAAATTACTTTACAAATTAAAAAATGTTTTTTGATCGTCTACGCAGCGATCAAGAGGGATTCAAAAACCCTAAGCTCTAGCGTAAAATGAGCCCACTCTTGTGGGTGTCCCGGAATTCCGGGAGTTTTTGCCATGTCCAGGTGCTTTAAGCACTAAAAGCAAAAAAACTGACTAGAGCTCAGTATTTTGACTCCCGGAATACCAATGCGAGGGCGCTCGCAACCGGAGGGGGGCTTGAAGTGCCAACTAAAAATCCACATTTTATCGACATTTTGATAGGCAAAAGAATCCGCCACAGACGCATTTCAATAGGGCTTTCCCAAAAAGAATTAGGAAGCTATTTAGGTGTCAGTTTCCAACAAATCCAAAAGTATGAAAAAGGCTTCAATCGTGTAAGCGTAGGATGTTTACTCAAAATCGCCCAAAAACTGGAAGTTCCTATAAGCTTTTTTTATGCAGACATTGCTACAAAAGAAGATATCTCAACAAAAGAAAATACCCCACACCGTGATCAAGAAACCTATAGCGAAAAAGAACACACCCTTTTGAAAAATTTTAGAGAGCTCAAACCAAAAAAACAGAAGGCAATTTTGTGGTTGATTTCTGATTAAGCAAAAACGCAGGCACCAACATTATTCGCTAATAGAGCCAATACCCTAAAGTATAAGCTTCAGATCATCCCTCCTCCAAACAACGCTGTTTCATCAGGCACGATAAGCAAATCCTACCTCCTCACGTCATCTTCATCCCACCACCACCTCTTGGACACACCATCCTAACCTGTTCATACTCTCCTCCATTCCCTCTCTTCTCGAGCCAACGCCTTCCCTCCTCTTCATCTCGGGCTTTCCATTCCATCCGCAAACTCTTCTCCCCTCTCTCTTCATCCTCCATTCTTACACACCCATTCACAACATGCTCCACCCCCTCACTTCTATCCTTGACGCACCTCTTCCATTCTGCCCCCATTTTTTATATTTCCTCTCCCAATACATTTTATCTAAGCCACTCTCCATTTATATTGTTCTCCCCCCCATTTCTCAAATACTCCCATCCACACGCCGCCTCTTCATCCCAATTTCCCCCCTTAATAAACTCTTCATCCACGCCCCCCAACCTTCTCACCCCATTCCATGCCATGACAAAATCATACACCACGCATAAAACCGCAGCTTCCTTTCTCACGGTTCCACATTTTTACGCCTTTACAGAACAAAGCCCAATGAAACGCCCACCCCTCCACGCAGCTCTATCAACAACGCTCTACACCCCAGCTTTTTACCCAGCCCCCTTACAAACTTCAGAGCCTCTCCTCAAACGAACAGTGTTTATGGCATAATAAGGTAAGTGAAATATATTAAAGTGATCACGCGCCTCTACCTTATCCATTATCCATCGACAAAAATGCGACCAACACGAACTGCTTTAAAAAAGCTTTTCAAAAAATTCTAAAACAGAAAAACGCTCATCATCTAAAAAAATGGCAAAGCAGTGCGTTTTGCACATCATCCACCTTTACTGAAGCAAAGAAGCCCCATCAGTCATCAATCCATCCCACCTAAAGTTTCCATGCCTGATATCGCCGCCCTCAAACAACGGTGTTTATAGCATAGGATAAAAAGGAGATATGAACATCGAATATATTGGCGATTTCCAGCAAACGTCCAACCTCTACGCGGTTTATACCTTTTTCATATTTTTGAATTTGTTGGAAGCTTACGCCTAATTTTTTCCCCAATTGTTCTTGAGAATTTCCCATGAAATTTCTTCTATAATAAATTTTTTTCTTATAAAAATATCATGAGAATGCGGATTTTTATCTCGCACGTTTACCTCCCCAACTGAGTGCGAGCCCCCCTCGCATTGGTATTCCGGGAGTCTAAAAGTACTGAATTATAGTTAGCTTTTTGCTTTTAGTGCTGAGAAGCACTTAAACATAACAAAAACTCCCAGAATCTTATTCCCCCCACATAACGGCTTAAATTTAACGCTATAGCGTTAAAAAGGCTGGTTCACCCTTATGTTGCGTTACCTTCATACTCCTTGAAGCTAGGAAAAATGAGTTAAAACACTTAACTGAATTAACGAGCCAATCATTCAGTACAAACAACTGACGACAAACGGTTCACCAATATCCTGATAGCCAATAAACAGCATAATCCAATCCATCCAGAAAGAAGGAACAATTTTCCAGCCGAAGTGTGACCTAAAACAAACGCTCCAACAAAGGGCGCCACCAACATCGCTAAATTTTGTACAGACTGTACCCATCCGGAAGCGATCCCAATTTGTTCATTGAAATTGGTTACCAGATAAATGTTAGAAGATATGAAAAAGCGAGCACTGACCATTCCAATGAGGAAAAAACAAAGCAACAAAATCTCAATATGGAGTAAATCAAAGTAAAAAAAGCACACTGAGATCATGACAAAACAAACCATTGTTGACATTGCTGGCATTAACAACTCAGATATTTTTCCTGTAAGGGGTTTATGCTTTGATTTTTTCACACGCCAAAACCCATAGAGAAAATTACCAATCGCTGAAGCAGATACCAGCATTCCAAGAGTCTGTTTATTCATTTTCATTGTACTGAGAATAACGGGCAACTGATTATTCACCATAAAGACCATGGCAAAATAAATGAACATCACCCCCACATAGGCATACCAAGTTGTCCCATAAAGTCTCTGCTGTAATTTCATGGTATTTGCTATTCACACCTGATGATTTAGGATATGGTTCAACGTTCTTTGGATTGCTTTTTTTATCATGAGTGACGAGACAGGTTGTGCACCAAGACAACAAAACACGATAAAGCCTAGGAATGTCAAAAATCCCGAAAATAATAAAGTATAGGTATCTGATAAAAGCACAGACAAAGCACTTCCCAAAGCAGGTCCGATCATCTTTGCTGCGCTATTGATCATGTTAAGCACAGAATAGTAATGGTTGCGTTCTTTTTCAGGAACAGAATTTGCACTGAGAACAGAAATTGCTGGAATAGCGATACTATTGAATGTTGCTCGAATGACTGCCAATACTATAAATCCTTGCAGACTCGTAGCCATTAATAAAACGACAGTACAGAGTTCCCGTAACAACAGTGGCGCCCGCAACCAATGGATCATAGAACGGTGACTGACCACCATTCCAATTGGCTTAGACAGAACGATACCAGGGAATAATGTTGCCGCTCCAATCAAAGCGACGTCATATTGATCAGCTTTCCAGTAAAACACAGATACGGTCAAAATCACGATATAATCAATCCACCCCCCAAAGGACACTAAGCCATTACCCAATAAAAGCATAAACAAGCGATTTTTTGTTGCCCCATCTCTTTGCACCAAAACACCCCCTTCCTTTTCGTTAGCAATACTGATTGGATTATCAATTTTCCCTCACACCCTAAAGGCATCAACGACCTTCCAGCAACTGAGCCATTTATCATCATCAATGATAACAAAACCACCAATGGTAAGTGTTGGATATATATGTATTAAAACATCCATCGTTGACTGATCCCACTCTGCGTCTATATCAATGACGCTAAACCGGCAATCAGAAAGCAACTAAGGTAATGGCTCTGTAGACCATCTTTTGAGAAACATCACATTTTCTTCAGCCATTCACAACACCGAAAATTTTCTTGTACGTCATCAAACGGCGCCGAGCAATTGAGGTTATACGATAGAAAAGCTAAAATTAATTATTACAAATATCATTCTTTCAAGTGACTGACGAAGATTTTTTTACTTCTATGATTTTCAGGATAATTGTCTCAAAAAAGGTATTTATTACAGATCCAATTTGAACAAGTGATAATTTTTATTTAATATGACTGACAATTTACTGTTTTTTGTTGGTATTTATGAAGAGTTAAAAAGAAAATATTTAAAACTACAGTTAACGCCAATGCCTTCAAATGCCTAAATGTCCTCTGCTCAAAACAGCCAATCTTCTCGTGCCCCCTCAGCAGCAAAACAACCAGACTAAGCATTATCTCCTCAGCTGCTCCCTATTTCTCACCACTCAATCTTTTCCCCAATCCTCTAAACCAAAAGGCTCAGATATTTCTTTAACCGCAGCCCCTCTCTTCTCAAACTAAAGCTTCTCTCCAACGCCACACGAAAAATATCTCACTCAAGCCTCTCCGCGCTAGAACAAACAGCGCCCATCCCTTCAGCTTTCACACAGAATTAAAAAGAAAATATTTAAAACTACAGTTAACGCCAATGCCTTCAAATGCCTAAATGTCCTCTACTCAAAACGGCACCCATCCCTTCAACTTTCACACAAAAAAGTTTTCTAAGCATTTGCTCCTCAAAAGACATGCCTCTTCTTTACTCTTCTTCATCACTTACTTGTGGAGGAGGTGGTAAGATATAAGCACCCGAAAGCCACCGATTTAGATCAATGGCTCGACAGCGTGTGGAACAAAAAGGATAAGAAGATTTTTGAGACATTTGACCACAAATAGGACAAGGATGCGGTGGGCGATGAGAGGTCTCTTTTTGTAAATTAGGCTCTTTTTGTTTTTGGGACACCTTTGTTATTGGCTTCTTCATTAATTTTGCTTCTATTTGTTTTCATATTTTCTTTTTGTTGCTTTTTACCTTGCATTGGCTCTACAGACCGATCAATCTTTCTCATGCGTTTCTTCAGCCCAGTGGGAGAAAAGTGGATAGTGATAAGCGGTCAAGAGATCGGCTGTTTCAGCCAAAGGCAATCCCACGACATTAGAATAAGAACCCGTGATATGGACAACAAAAGCCCCTGCTTTGCCTTGGATAGCGTAGCCACCCGCTTTGCCTTGCCATTCTCCTGAAGCAAGGTAAGCCTTCATCACGGCAGAGGTTAAGCGTCTAAAACGAACACGACTTTCAACCAATTTTACGGTTATTTTTCCACGTTCATTCAAGGCACAAATAGCGCCATAAACCTTGTGCGAACGCCCAGAAAGGTATCGTAAACATTCATAAGCCTCATCCTCGCCTTCCGGTTTGGGGAGAATGGTCCGCCCAACAGCCACCACCGTATCAGCCGCCAAGATAATCATTTTCTGTCCATGTAATTTTTCTTGACCATTCTGCAATTCGTCTTGACCATTCTGACTATACCAGCGCGAAATTTTTTGGGCTTTCAGCGCTTTTTCTTTTGCCAAACGTTTAGCAAGGTTTGCAGGATGTTCTTTTAATTTTGGCGTTTCATCAATATCGCTTGCATAAACCTGCTGCGGATCAATCCCTATTTGCGCCAAGAGCGCTAAACGCCTTGGCGAAGCGGAGGCAAGCACCAAATGAATTTCTTGCGCAAGAGTATCTGCCAAATGTTTTTTCCCCCACTCTCTTATATTTCTCATTTCCACCCCTTCACAATCGGCTTTGCTCTTACCCCATTTTAAGCGCCATGGATCTCCTTATCCTTTTTCCGCATTGATTTTACAATTTTTCAATGTCCTTTAAACACTCACCTTTTTCACGCATAAAAAGCAACTTCAAAGAGATGTTAAAAAATATAAAAATAATATTATGACTTTTACAAAAAAGCGCAAGCCGTCCATTAGGCTACTTATAACGGTACGTAATGCGTCCTTTTGTCAAATCATAAGGTGTCATTTCCACCATGATTTTATCCCCCACTAACACCCGAATACGATTTTTTCGCATTCTTCCAGCGGTATGAGCAATAATTTCATGATCATTTTCCAGTTTTACACGAAACATCGCATTAGGTAAGAGTTCAGTAACGATACCAGAAAATTCTAAAACTTCTTCTTTTGACATAAACAATCATTTCCTTTACAGTGCGCATATTTTGTTAAGCTGCGCGTTATTTTCCAGCGTTCATACCCTATTTTCTTAAGTTTGTGAATAAAAATTCAACAAGAAGGAAAAGGTTTTTCTTTCACATTCCCCAAAAACGTCACGCCACACTTTGGAAAAACAAAACTTTATCCTCTCAAATTTTACCCGCCACTTTTCTCCAATTTTTATAATAATCGTGTATAGAGTAACGAGAAATTCCGCTCAATCCTCACCTCCATCAACCTTTTTTCTAATGCCTCTAAACATCCTCCACGACTTAAAAGCAATCCAAGAGCCCTCCAACGTTCTCTCTCCTTCGCCTTCCACAACCGAAAGATTGTCCGCTCAAGCAGATAAAAGCACCTCCTCCATACCCGATAAGAACCTTCTCTCCTTTTCTCAAAACATCCTCCATTCTTTACACACCCATTCACAACATGCTCCACCCCCCTCACGCTATCCTTTATGCACCCCTTCCATCCTGCACCCATTTTTTATATTTCCTATCCCAATACACTTTATCTAAGTCACTCTCCATTTATATTGTTCTCCCCCCACTTCTCACACACTCCCATCCACACGCCGCCTCTTCATCCCAACTTCTCCATTCCCAAACTCTTCACCCACGCCCCCCAACCTTCTCCCCTCTCTCTCCATCCTCCATTCCCCCCTTTCCTCTCCCATCAACGCACGGACTTTTCATCCCAATTTCCCCCTTAATAAACTCTTCCTCCACACACTCCAATTTTCTCACCCCATTCCATGCCATGACAAAAGCATACACCACGCATAAAACCGCAGCTTCCTTTTTCACGGTTCCACATTTTTACGCCTTTACGCCTTTACAGAACAAAGCCCAATGAAACGCCCACCCCTCCACGCTGCTCTATCAACAACGCTCTACACCCCAGCTTTTTACCCAGCCCCCTTACAAACTTCAGATCATCCCTCCTCCAAACAACGCTGTTTCATCAGGCACGATAAGCAAATCCTACCTCCTCACGTCATCTTCATCCCACCACCACCTCTTGGACACACCATCCTAACCTGTTCATACTCTCCTCCATTCCCTCTCTTCTCGAGCCAACGCCTTCCCTCCTCTTCATCTCGGGCTTTCCATTCCATCCGCAAACTCTTCTCCCCTCTCTCTTCATCCTCCATTCTTACACACCCATTCACAACATGCTCCACCCCCTCACTTCTATCCTTGACGCACCTCTTCCATTCTGCCCCCATTTTTTATATTTCCTCTCCCAATACATTTTATCTAAGCCACTCTCCATTTATATTGTTCTCCCCCCCATTTCTCAAATACTCCCATCCACACGCCGCCTCTTCATCCCAATTTCCCCCCTTAATAAACTCTTCATCCACGCCCCCCAACCTTCTCACCCCATTCCATACTATGACAAAAGCATACACCACGCATAAAATCGCAGCTTCCTTTTTCACGGTTCCACGTTTTTACGCTTTTACAGAAATCAGAAAATCTGTACAAAATTCATTCGATGACGACGTTTTAAACAACCATCTTTAAAATCTCGAACACCAGTATTTTCACTTAAATTATAGATACAAACCACCCTGTTATTTTATTGACCAGCATAAAATTTTAACAAATTTTAGCTCTTAAGAGGGACCATAAGAAGCGTTTTACGACTCTTTAAAGAACTTTTATCCACATGCGGTAATTTTTTTATGGCATACAAGAGTATATTTTATCGCTTCACTCTAAAAAAGTCTGCAATCGAAAAACTTCTTCGATTGTCTCACTCAACATTCACAACGATAAATTGTCCGTATAAGTCAATGTTTTTTTAAGAAAGAATCATCAGCAAAACGTAAGAAGAAGAATCATCCAAATGCTTGTTTCTAAAACAAAAGCTTCACACTGAAATTGAAAGGAAACATCTAAAAATGAAATAAAAAAAAAGGTTTGTCTCTAAAAACAAACCTTTATAGAAAATTATTCAAATAACTTTCAAAATCTCACCTCTAAAAGCACTAAAAATACTTCAGAAGCACCAAAATGAATACAAAGATCTATTTAATATAATGTAAAAAAAAATCAAGAAAAAAAAATTTTATAGTTAATTCTCCCCTAAAAAATAAAGCTCCATGACTTGTGTACAAGTTGGCTGCTCGACAGCATCCAAGATCAACCCTTTCAACACTGCTATACTGATGCATCTTAACAAAACCCAATAAGAAAATCTTACTTAAAAAAGATCAAATGCAAACGCTTATAAAGTCCAGCGTCTCCATAAAAGATCGTTTTTGATTATCTAAAATATTGATGCAATGTCTTTCCATTTCCCCCTCCCCACACTTCAAAGGAAGGAGATTTCTACCAGTCACTGGTCCGTCAACAGTCCAGCTTCTGTCGGCGGGTTTCTATTGCTGACCACACACAGAGACGAGGGGGGTAGAGGCGGTTCACTTCATAGGCGCGATAGACAAAGCCCTACCCTGAAGACCTGATCACGATATCTAAAAACACTTAATGTAAAGCTTATTATGTCTTATATCACCGCTCTAAACAACACTGTTTTACGGCATAATAGGACAAAAAAGAAGCGGACTTTTGAACATTTCCGCTTCTTTAAACAATAAAATTACGATGAGAGATTATTTAAAAATTTCAAGACTCTGAAGAGAACCAATTTGATAACAATTCATACCTTACAGGATCATCAGCGCATTGTCCCCCACCACATTCCAGTATAGTAGAAATCAAATTTGCCGCAATTAAAAATACAAATAAGAAACTTGCTGTTTTACTCAATATTGGAAAAGGAGAAAATTCTTTAAACTTGTGCGCCAATTCACTTAAAATCATGACGAACGATACAGCAAAGATACAAAGAACAGAAATAATAAAAGCCCAAGTATAAAAATGTAATCCAAAGAACGTTGAACCATATCCCAAATCATCTGGTGTAATATGCAAAAACACCTGCCGTGCCGCAATGATACTGGTTACCATACAACCGAGGATAACCATGCCATAATGGGTATTTTTCACCTTATGGTGAATATTGAGCAAGAACCCGCATCCTGCAAGCATCAATCCAACGCGCTGCAGCAAACAAAGGGGACAAGGCAACTCAAACTTTACCAATTGATAATAAAAGGCCACCACCAAAACAACGGATAATCCGATGAGTCCTAGCGTATTCATAAATATAACGAAATGAGGATTTTTTTGTTCAACATGTTCCATGGCTATTCTCTCAAAAAGATAGATTTAAAGTAGAAGTTGCGTGATGATTAAAAGTGAGAAGAATGACAACGAATAAAATGGCCCACAACACATAACTTATATTTTTTTTGCCATATACAGTAGTTACTGCAGTACCTAGAGCGATTAAAAACGGAAAAAACATAGCTTTTAAATCTCCTTTCTTAACATTGAGGGTTTAACTCTTATTGCTGAGTATTCACCATATTACAAAATTGGGCAAAAAAGAGACAATGAATTTATTATTCACAATTCATCATTCACTTTCATTGTCATAATACTTTTATGAAGAAATGATAAAATATATAATCCCCTAAAAACACCTCTCAGCCAAAGCGTTGCTTATTGGTTTCCCTTACATCAGCAACGATAGAGCATATTTTCCCCCATAAAAGAATTACCTAAACAGCAAAATAATCAGCCTTTGAAATTGAGAGAAAAAGATCTCTCTTTTTTCTCAAAAGAATATACTTATTCGTAACACACTTTTGCCATAAAAATCTCTTTTTCATCATAAACAATATTTTAAATTGCACGACACATTACATAATATGGAAACAGTACTTATTTTAGCAAATAAAAAATGAGAATATTTTTTGAAAACCTTACCATCAATAGCTTTCTGGCGATGTATTTTCCCTCTTTCCTGAGGAAATGACAAAATGACAATCCGGCAACCTAACGGCTTCACGGTTCAACATGTTGAACACCGCATCTTAAAGAACAGTGCTTTATGCGTCTTAATATTCTCATTTTTCATCTCTTGTATCCTCTTTAAATTTTTATCTTTCAATCTTATTTGAAAAATAACTATTTTCTATCATCAATTGGCTTTGCAAAAAGAATATAAAACTCTTAAAAAATGATGAGAAAGAATCGCATTGAACATTTGAAAAGGATGGAGAATGACAAAAAAATCATGTGATGTCGCGATTTTAATGGGGAGCCAATCGGATTGGCAAACGATGTGCCATAGTGCAGATATTTTGACGAATCTTGGTATTTCTCATAGTTCGCATATTGTCTCAGCACACCGAACTCCTGAACGCCTTTATCAATTTGCAAAAGAAGCAAAAGAAGCAGGATTTAAAATCTTAATTGCCGGTGCAGGGGGAGCAGCCCATCTTCCTGGCATGTTAGCAGCACTCACTCCCCTTCCTGTTTTTGGCGTTCCAGTGCACTCACACTCTCTTTCGGGTCAAGATTCCTTACTTTCAATCGTGCAAATGCCAGCAGGAATACCCGTTGGCACATTAGCCATTGGTAAAGCAGGCGCAATTAATGCAGCTCTTTTAGCCGCAGCCGTTATGGCCGTTTATGACCATGATCTCGCACAACGATTACAAGATTGGCGTCAACAACAAACAGCCAATGTCGCACAAACGCCGGTAACAGAGGTTTAAAATGGCAGCGTTCTCCAACACTACCCCCTCATCCAACATCACCCCCTCATCCAACACTACCCCCTCATCCAACACGCCCCTCTCATCCAACATCACCCCCTCATCCAACACGCCCCTCTCATCCAACATCACCCCCTCATCCAACATGCCCCTCTCATCCAACACGCCCCTCTCAGCCAACACCTCCTCAGCCAACACCTCCTCAGCCAACACCTCCTCAGCCAACACTACCTCATCCAACATGTTACCTCCAGGAAGCGTTATTGGTTTAATTGGTGGCGGACAATTGGCACGTATGTTAGCCATAGCGGCAGCAGAATTAGGATTTCGAACCGTTATTTTTTGCCCTGAAGCAGATTGCCCAGCGGCTCAAACCGCAAACAATCATATTGTTTCCTCCTATGATGATATATCAGCCTTAGATCATTTTATTTCTCAGTGTGATGTTGTCAGTTATGAATTTGAAAATCTTTCGCTTCAAACGGTTCAATATGTAGAAAAGAGCAAGCCTGTTTATCCCTCTTCGAAAGCTTTAGAGATCACGCAAGATCGACTTTTTGAGAAACAATTTTTGCATAATCAAGGAATTGGCACCGCGTCATGGCATGCTGTTGACAATTCTTCTTCTCTTCTTTCCGGTCTTAATGCATTGGGCGGACGTGGTCTTTTAAAGACGCGTCGTTTTGGTTATGACGGAAAAAACCAGATCAAGCTTGATCACCCAGATGAACAAACCCTTGACGAAGCCTTAAGGACTTTTCAGGAACAGCCTTGTATTTTGGAAGAAATAGTTCCTTTTTTATCGGAAATTTCGGTTCTTTCGGCACGTACAAAACAAGGGGAACATATTTTTTATGATTGCCCTGAAAATCAACACAAAAATGGTATTCTTCATAAGTCCTTTGTTCCATCACATATTCCACCTGAGGTGCAAAAAGCAGCACAAGAAATCAGCTTAACAGTTATGGATGCCCTCAATTATGTTGGTGTTCTTTGCATTGAATTTTTTGTCTTAATGGATGGTAATCTGTTAGTGAATGAATTAGCGCCGCGTGTGCATAATTCTGGTCATTGGACACAAAAGGCGTGCATAACTTCACAATTTGAACAACATATCCGTGCTATTTGCGGACTTCCTTTGGGCAGCACCTACCGCCATAGCGATTGCCAAATGACAAATCTCCTTGGGAACAATCTCAGCACTTTAAAATATTTTCTCACACAAGAGCGCACATCAATCCATTTATATGGCAAAAGCTCTTCCCATCCCCACCGCAAAATGGGGCATATCATCCAATTACTGGGACCAGCCAACAAATCTTAAGCCCACATATATACAAATACTTTTTCCCCAAATGAACTGAAAAAACAACTTCTCCACTCCACCGATATCCAGCGGCTCAAAGCGCCCCTCACCTTTTAATTCGCCCCTGAAAAGGCGTGAAGCCCTCCTACAAGCTCCTTCTCTTCCATGCCCCCTCAAAGACACAAAAACCACACCAATCAACAATCCAACAGCTCCTCTTCCTTTTCTCAAAAACATCTCCCCACAACTAAAAGTAATTCACCACCCCCCAACTTCCCCTCAACGGATATCTTGCACAGCATAAATATTTCCCCATACTATAAAGTCGTCCTCTTCACTTCCCTTTTAATTCCAATCTTTAGGCCTTTTAATTCCAACTTTAGGGGATAAACTTTCCTCTTGCACCTATAGAGAGCACTCTAACAATGCGTTCTCATTGCCTCTAGTCTCCCTTCTTGTGTTCATTTTTTCACAAAAGTGCCAAGCGCGCACCCCGCACCACTCCTGACCTCCACGTCAAAGATATAGTTACAGTACTAAGCTTATCCATCACAGAAATTTCCTCTCACAAGGCGATATTACCTGTATCGTATTTTCTAGGGCTTGAAGCGTCTCTCCTTGTTTCATTTCGCGATAAAGCTTAAAAGAGCAGATGTAAATACACTCCACACTGAAAGAAAACCGTAAATTTATCTTACGCTCAAAAACACCAGCCGTTTAAAATATCACTCACTTTAAACATTTGTAATATTTGTCACCTTCGTTATGTCTATCGCCTTCGTTCTTTCCCCTATCAAGTTACATTATTCAAATTTGCGCGCCTAACAGCGCTCAAGGACGAAGATTCCTGTGCCGATCTGCCAACAATCAAGCTTCTCTTAAGTAAATTCTAGCCAATATGAACACTTCATATTAATTGTACATGTTTCATAATAATAAAAGGGACGATACGCTACAGAGGTAGCAGGTCATTCGTATTATATTATAACAAGTACAGAAATCTTCTTTTCATCTCATATCTGAGAAACTGAGTTATTCACTTTATCAAAAGACAAAACATTCAAGAAACAAACGAATATCAACATGCCAAAAACAAACTTATCAAATGCATCGTCAAAAGAACAAAATGATAGATATCCTCAATGGGATTTAGTCCTTGATATCCAAAAAGAAGTTAAGGAAACAATAAAGGCTGGTGTTGTTTCACTGGGAGAATTTATATTCATAATCTTTATAAGCATTTGTTTATACATTTTCCTCTCAATATTAGGCCATGCAGATAAACCTCAAATGGATACTGCAAGTTTAATCGGGCTGATATGCGGATTAATTCTGTATGGTTCGATACCAATCTCTTTGGTGCTACGGATCATAGTAAAGAAGAAACTGAAAAAAGTAATGAAACAACTAGACGAAACGGTTGCTAATCAAAATATAATAAGGAGAGAAAAATGATTGAAGCTATAATATTAGGGCGCATTTTAGGGATCATTGTCGGTTGTGCAATAATAACATTATCCGTTTGGTTGGTTTATTCTACTATTAAATATCGAAAACTGTACCGTAAAGCGCTTACAGGACTAAACTTAGCAAATCAAAAATGTAATAAAGGAATTAATAAATAAAAAAATCGTGAAAAACGTGGTATTAAGAATACCATAATTCTTATTTTCATATTTCTAGACGTATTTAATGTGATTACCAGTTATTGAGGGAGCATATTGGGGGTATGAGACTTTTCGTAAGGGAGCATTTGAAACTATAGGCATAATATTATATGCGTATAGCAAATACAAGGAACAATTCCAACGGCTCCCTCCCTCGATTTCCCCTACTTCAAGCATTTCAGCCGGCACACGCGCCTGACAGAGCTTCACGAGACACAACAAGCCCTGCATTTTAAGAAGAACAACCTCGCCCCTCCTCAAAGACAAACCACCCCCTTCAACATCCCACCCCTGACAGGGCTTATTTGTTCAAAGCCGAGAGGTTTTTATCTTATTTCCACTTTTAGTACTTCATTTTGCTTTTTACTCAATATTTTTTACCTTCAAAGAAACCATTAACACACCCTAAGGAATTTGTAATATACCCTTGACAAGAATAAGACTTCTTGTTAGATTTCCCTTACTTTTTTGCAATTTTCACTTATTCATTGTGCTGATAAAGTGTTTTAATGCGTACTTTAAGAGTGCGCTTTTCTTTTTGTGATCACAGTGAAAAAGTGTATCGTGTGATATTATGATGCAAGTACGATATCGTAATGCAATGCTCATAGAGTAAGCAGTCTATTGGGGTTGTAATATTGTGTTTTCGTATTTTAATATTGTATTATAGTATTGTGTTAAGTAAACTGTTTAAACGGTGAATATGATGAAAATTAAAAATTCGCTTAAAGCACTAAAGGAGCGCCACCGTAACAATCGTTTGGTGCGTCGTAAAGGTCGTATTTATATCCTCAATAAAACGAACCCGCGTTTTAGAGCACGTCAGGGCTAATTCTTTCAGAGCTAATGTTTTTATGCCTACCTTAATTGTAGGCATGAAAGATTTTTTCTTGAGATTTTTTGGGGTTGCAAGTCCATTGTTTGATAATGTGTGGTAATTTATCTTTTGAGGGCTTGTTTTTATGGATTTTTCTATTTTTTTAAAAGCTTTTTGTTTTTTTCAGCTGGTTTTTTTCTGTATTTTCCAGCGCATTTTTTTGCTTTCTTTTGTTGGCATTTTTTGTTTTATTTCTTCCTGTTATGGGCAAAATCCTCCTTCTCTTCCTGAAGATCGACCTTCTCCACAATCGCTTTTACCGTTAGAAGATCTTATTCCCAATTCTTCTCCCCCTTCCTCAACGCCCTCCGATTCTGATTCCTCGGCGGTTATTCTTGAAGATCTTGACAAAGAGCAGCTTTCCCATGTTGATAGAATTAAGCAACGCAAAGAAGCAGAAATTTCACGTTTACTCAAAGAATTGAAATATTGTGCGGATGTTGCTAACGCGAAGAAGATCAGTCAACAACTTCAACATTTGTGGTCCCAATCGGGGAGTGAGACGATTGATCTTTTGATGTCATGGGCTGAAAATGCACTTAACAGCGACGATTATGGACTTGCGCTTGATTATATTGATAATGTTCTTGCGCTTTTACCTACTCACGCTGAAGCTTGGATAAGACGCGCTTGGATTCACATTCAACTGAACGATTTCAAACTTGCCCTGCTTGATCTCAACCATGCTCTTGAGCTTGAGCCGCGCAATTATAGTGCCTTTTTTGAACTTGGCGTTGCCATGGAAGCGACAGAGCGTCCGAAACTTGCTCTTAAAGCTTATGAAACAGCATTAGATTACTATCCACAAATGCGCAGGATTCAAAAGCGCGTGCAAGCTCTGTTAGACGAACAATCACCACAAGCTCTTTGAAACCATTCAAGAACGAGACACTTTACGACATCCTTTCAAACCTAGATAAGACGCAAGCCGGCTTCACATTCCACTCAATAAACTAAAAGCCCCCTGCTTATAACCACACATCCCCCATACACAATTCACAGTGCCTTTTTTGAAACTTAGCCATTACCATGGAAGCAACAGAGCGTCTAAAACTTGGCTCTTAAGATTGATGAAACAGCATTAGATTACACTCCACAAATGCGGAGGATTCAAAAGCGCGTGCAAGCTCTGTTAGACGAACAATCACCACAAGCTCTTTGAAACCATTCAAGAACGAGACA
>NZ_JBHIQI010000006.1:36792-59007 GCF_042196465.1 Bartonella sp. AD13SXNS | reverse complement strand
CAATCGCCGCAAGCTCTTTAAACGGTGTCATTCACGAGCGAGACCGTATGACGCATTCAAGCTTGGACAAGACGCGCTTGGTTTCACATCCCACTGAACGATTTCAAACTTGCCCTGCTTGATCTCAACCATGCTCTTGAGCTTGAGCCGCGCAATTATAGTGCTTTTTTTGAACTTGGGCCGTTGCCATGGAAGCAATAGGGCATCCGAAACTTGCTCTTAAAGCTTATGAAACAGCATTAGATTACACTCCACAAATGCGGAAGATTCAAAAGCGCGTGCAAGCTCTGTTAGATGAACAATCGCCGCAAGCTCTTTAAACGGTGTCATTCACGAGCGAGACCGTATGACGCATTCAAGCTTGGACAAGACGCGCCTTGGATTCACATCCCACTGAACGATTTCAAACTTACTCTGCTTGATCTCAACCATGCTCTTGAGCTTGAGTCACGCAACGATAGTGCTTTTTTTGAACTTGGTTCTTTTTTGTATTTAAGACAACGTCTAAACACTTTCCCCCATATTTCGCCTACAGAATTTTTTCTCGAAGTAGACAAATTCTTCACGCCGCCTCTTTTCACACCTTTCATCATGGATAAAACAATTTGTAAAATACGAACCTCAAAAAATATTTTTTTAAAAAAGCTCCAAACATCGCTTAGCGCCTCTGATAAACTATCATCGTCTGTATTTTTATGAGCTTCAACCATCAGCAGCCCATACCGTATCGTCTCCCCCACCCCTTAAAACTAAAAACAGCACTGAAATATGACCCACAAATGCGAAAGCTTCAAAGGTCCAACATCGATTTAACAAACCTCCTTGCATAAAAATATTCCCCCTTCAAAAACCTCCCCCAAGCATTCTCCCGCAACATCAAATCAAGCATTCCCACTAAACCATGGTGCTTCGCTCTTCCCACTGATGTTTTTTCTTTTTTACCTTGAATAAGCACGCCATACATCATGCAGCCATTTCCCAAAACCACCAGCAACATTTCCCTCTTGAAAAAACTTTATGAAAAACAAGAGAGGTAAATTATTTTATCTCTAGCAGAAACTCTGAAATTGTTTTATATTAAGAGAGGTGTTCTGCACTTCTCGACAGGAAATAACGTATTCCTGAGACCTTAGTGATCTCCAAGGGAGCTGTCCCTGATAAAGCCCGTGGGCTTTTTCATATGGCGCCCACCTATTTGTTTAGGTTCTTGGGGTCAGCTTTTTCCATCGGTTGTTGTGGATCACCTTTTTTACATAACTTTTTTGCACAAATAAAATTTTTCCCCCAAAAATTGAAGATGTCCTTTTCCAGAAGACCAATACTCTCTTTTCAAGAAATAACGGTAAGCTTTATCTTATGACACTTGCAGCAACTTATAACCCCTGCGACACAACTTTATCTCTTCGCACACAGCACCCGCCAAAGCGGTTTATCGCATCAAGATGCTCTTTCAATAAAAGAATCACGCACTCTTTTTACAGTATGGCTCTGTTCTCACTACGATTTACAAAATGCCAACAAGGGATAAAATACCAGCAGATGATAAAAAAATTGACGAAGAAAATGACCTCCAATAACCCCTGCGACACAACTTTATCTCTTCGCAACAAAGCACCCACCAAAGCGGTTTATCGCATCAAAATGCTCTTTCAATAAAAGAAGCACACACTCTTTTTACAGTATGGCTCTGTTCTCACTACGATTTACAAAATGCCAACAAGGGATAAAATACCAGCAGATGATAAAAAAATTGACGAAGAAAATGACCTCCAATAACCCCTGCGACACAACTTTATCTCTTCGCACACAGCACCGTCAAAGCGGTTTATCGCGTCGTGATGCTCTTTCAACGCAAGAGCGCGAACTCTTTTCACAACGTGCTTGTTGTCACGTTATTGAGTCTCTTGAAAAAAAAGGAACCGATTTTTCACGCCTCATTTTAGCAGGCTATTGGCCCATCAAATCGGAGATTGACCCGCGTCCTTTACTTGATGTTATAGCGTCACGTGGTGGACGTCTAGCCTTACCGGCAGTGCTTGATTCCACCACCATGATTTTTCGTGCATTTTCACCCAGCACGGCTCTCAAGCCCATGCGTTTTGGTACTTTGGGCCCAGGAGCAGACAACGCTGTTGTTTTTCCCAATATTATTATTGTTCCGCTTTCTGCGTTTGATCGTCACTGTCATCGTCTTGGCTATGGAGGAGGATATTATGACCGTGCCGTTGAATCTCTAAAAAAACAAGGACATTCAATGACATTATGGGGCATGGGTTTCTCGTGTCAGGAGGTTTGTTCCATTCCTCCAACAGAACATGATTTACAGGTACAGAAAATTTTTACAGAAAAAGGTTTCTTAAAATGTTAAAATGTGATTAAAACACCTATGCGTTTTTTATTCTTAGGTGACATTGTTGGCAATACAGGCTGTAAAGCTGTTTTTGGGCATCTTCCTCAACTCATTGAGAAATGGCAGCTTGATTTTGTTGTGGTGAATGGTGAAAATGCCTCTGGTGGTTTTGGCCTCACACAAGAGACGTATCAAGATCTTTTGATGGCCGGAGTTGATGTTGTCACCACGGGTAATCATGCTTTTTCTCATACAGAAGCATTGCAGTATGCGCATGAGAGTGATCGTTTTTTACGTCCTGCCAATTTCTCGCAAGAGACTCCCGGAAGAGGAGTTGGTATTTTTACAGCGAAAAATGATGCCCGTGTTCTTGTTGCGAATCTGTTGGGCAGTGTTTTTATGCCGTGCAAAGTAGAAGATCCATTTGAAACAGCGGAAGATATTCTGTCAGCCTGTTCCTTGATGGAGCAAGCCGATGCGATTATTTTTGACTTTCATGCAGAAACGACAAGCGAAAAGCAATGTTTTGGACATTTTCTTGATGGTCGTGTAAGTGTTATCGTTGGCACCCATACGCATATTCCCACTGCAGATGCACAGATTTTAGAAGGTGGAAGCGCTTATTTATCGGACGCAGGCATGTGTGGAGATTACAACTCATCACTTGGAATGGAGAAAGAAGAACCCTTATACCGTTTTCTTTACAAGAATAAGCGAGATCGTTTTGAACCGGCGTGTGGAGAAGCCACCCTTTGTGGTTTAGCGGTTGAGATTTCAGATCGTACAGGATTAGCAGAAAAGGTCTCGGCAGTACGGATTGGTCCTCATTTAAAGCCTGAAGTTCCAGATTTTTGGTAGCCTTTTTTCTAACGCCCCCTTTAATAGTCCGTCTTCTTTCTCTAAGGCGCCCTTTGAGGGGTGCTTTTCACGATTTTCTTTTGGGATGTCTTTTTAGCACGATGATTTTTCACGCCTCTTGCAAAACTTTTTCCCGTTAATTGTGGAATTTTGGCGCCATATCGGGTTCATTTTTCTTCTAACCTCTCAAATCCACAATCAAAATGATAGCGATTGTTTCTCCCCTTGACCACCCAATGGAACAAGATAAGAGGGCGGCAATCACAAGAGAAACAAAAAGCACGCAATCAATCGCCATGACGGGAGCCCCTTGCAAATACTCTGTTCCCATGACTTTACCCTCTAGCCCCTCATGCTTTATCTCTGCCCCTAAACGATTGAGTTCTTGAATATGCATAAAACGATTTTCAAAAATCGTCTCTGTAATCTGCGCTGTTCCTTCAACCCCATCATAAGTGCCATGAACAACACTTAAATAATAATAAGTCTTTGTTTGTTTTTTAGAGAGCCCCCGCCTCTCAAATGCTTATGCTCAGTCCTGCAAAAATGATCCACAAAAGAGCGAAAATTATTTAAAAGAGCCCTGTGCCAAACCAAATAAGCCCAGCAAACTAAGTCCTTCCCCAGCACACCTTAAAGCAATCTCTCCCTCCTGAAGCCATTCTTGGAGACATCTCTTTGACAGATTTACACTGTAATGCGTTGGATTTTTGCGCCATATCGGGTTTATTTTTCTTCCAACCTTTCAAATCCACAATTAAAATAATAGCGATTGTTTCTCCCCTTGACCACCCAATGGAACAAGATAAGAGGGCGACAATCACAAGAGAAACAAAAAGCACGCAATCAATCGCCATGACGTGAGCCCCTTGCAAATGCTCTGTTCCCATGACTTTACCCTCTAGCCCCTCATGCCTTATCTGCATTCCACTAACAATGGCATCCTCAGTTTTTAAAGAATGAAGTTATTTTTTTGTTATAGCTATCTTTTATAGGTTTTTCATATTCCTTTTTTCATCAGTTAAAGACATTACATCGCCATTTTCATCAGTGCCCGTGCCCAAGAGTTCTACTAAACTTCGGTGGATTGCGAGATTCTAAAGGATTACAATCCGGATGCTTTTCATTGACGATACACCATTCTATATAGGCAGGATCATTCTGAAAATCTTCTTGGACACCATGAACAAGAACTTTTTTTTCAAGTTGATTTGCCTCATACTTCTTCCATGTACCTGCACTCGTTTGAGGACATTAAGCTTGATAACATCCAACCATCATCAATAAAGCACTCAATAATTTCAAAGTCTGCTTCATTTCATTTTTCTTGCATAATTATAAATATTATAAAAATACATAAGTTGCTTTATTACCATATTTTTATATTAAAAAATAATAAATATTACAAACACTTACTATCAATTTGAATATATATTTTTAATACTTTATTTTGGAATAATAATACAAATAACACAAATAAAAAGATCTTTAATATTATAATTCTGACAGCAACCTTGTTCTTTTAGCTTCTCATTTTATTATGATATCCTGCTTGTATGAGACATTTTTCAATCAGAGAATTCGCACTCATACTACAGCCTCTATGACCCCAATCCACCTTCATAAAAGCTTGGCATACTCCATTCTAACAGTGCTTTTGTGACCTCAAGCTGATTTACTTCTGGCTTTCTTCACACATTTACATCTGTCTTTTTTCACACATTTAGCGTCAAAGGGCTATCTGGCAACGTCAAGGGTAAATCTGGAAAACATCCAGCAATACTTGATAAAGCTATGCAAGGCAATAATTTCAAGATTTTCTTGATTTTTCCCTCTTTTAATAAATTTATTGACGATAAGATAGCTAAGGAGTTTATTTTTATTCCTGTTTTTTTAAGACAGTTTAGAACTGAAATGTTGGATGAAAAAAATAATTTTCTACAGATAAACGAAAACGAGAATGTGTGGATTTAAAATAATTCCGAATGATACATAAAAATTGACCGCCTCTCCACATCTCAAAGGAGTGAGGTTCCTAGCCATCACCAGACTGTCAATAGTCCAGCCTCTTGCGGGCGGGTTTCTCCTGCTGACCTCAATGCGATTCATTTCATAAAGCGCAACAGACAAACCCAATCCAGAAGTACTGATGACCACGATATTTAAAAACACTTAAATATGTAACGTTTTTCATGCCTTATATCACCGCTCAAAACAACGGTGTTTCACGACATAATAAGATAAGTCATTCTTTGAAAAAAGGAGAAAGGAGAAAGGAGAAAGGAGAAAGGAGAAAGGAGAAAGGAGAAAGGAGAAAAGTTTTTATGATTTTTAAAATAGAGAAGGAGGGTCCATTGGGAAATTTCCGCGGGGGGGAAATGTTAACACCCCTTCCCTAAAAAAAGAGCCTATATAATAATTTATTATTTAGCAAGCGATTATTTAAACTTTTTACTCTCAATGAGAAATCAAACACAAAAATGCCTTCTGTTTTTGAGGTTTGAGCATTCTAAAACTTTTCAAAAGGATGTGCTCTTCTTTGCTTGAGATCTCATCATCACAAGGAAACAAGACATTGTCTTTTGTTGAGAGACCGGAGTAAAAAAAAGAAATAGGAACATTAAGAATATCGGCAATTTCCTGTAAACGCCCCGCCCCTATACGATTAGAGCCTTTTTCGTATTTTTGGATTTGTTGAAAAGTTACCCCTAACTGGCTGCCTAATTTCTTTTGCGACATTCCAAGCATTGTTCTTTTAAAGCGAATTTTTCTGCCTATCGAAATGTCATTAAAGTGTGGATTTTTAGCTTTCACTTCAAGCTCCCCTGCCGGTTGCGAGCGCCCTCGCATTGGTATTCCGGGAGTCAAAAACACTGAATCCGAGTCAGCTTTTTTGCTTTTAGTGCTAGAGAGCACCTGGACATAGCAAAAACTCCCGGAATCTCGCGATACTTATAAAGCAGGCTAATGTTTCATCTTGGATTTTCAGGCTTTGGGTTTCACCATTCAACCACACTGTACGACGAGAACCCTGGTGCTTGTTCATAAAATAATTTCTGGAGACCAGCAATAAAAATTAAAACAGTGTTTTTATCTCATGAGACAATCAAACACAAAATTGCCTTCTGTTTTTGAGGTTTGAGCTCTCTAAAACTTTTCAAAAGAATGTGCTCTTCTTTACTTGCGATCCCTTCATCACAGCAATACAAGACATTTTCTTTTGTAGAGAGATCGGAGTAGAAAAAAGAAATGGGAACATTGAGAATATCAGCAATTTCCTGTAAACGCCCAGCTCCTATACGATTAGAGCCTTTTTCATATTTTTGGATTTGTTGAAAAGTCACCCCTAACTGACTGCCTAATTTCTTTTGCGACATTCCCAGCATTGTTCTTTTAAAGCGAATTTTTCTGCCTATCGAAATGTCGTTAAAGTGTGGATTTTTAGCTTTCACTTCAAGCTCCCCTGCCGGTTGCGAGCGCCCTCGCATTGGTATTCCGGGAGTTGAAAGAGCTGAAACTTGACTCAGCCTTTTGCTTTTAGTGCTAGAGCGCACCTGGACATAACAAAAGCTCCCGGAAATCCGGGATATCCATAAAGCTGGATAAATACGTGTCTCAAGTTTAGGGTCTTTCATTCCCTGTTGATCGCTGCGTAGACGACCAAAACATTCTCTTACCAATAAAGTAATTTCATGAAATTAGCAATAAAATTTAAAAACAGTCTTTATTTTATGAGCTCCACCCCCGCCTCTCAAACTTTTATGCCCGCTCGTAAAAACTCCAAAACCATGAAATAAAACCCACGTTTATTGAGAGGACTAATAACCCTTTATTTTTGAGATCACACCTCCCAAAAGCACACCTAACAACATATCACCCCCTCCCAAAGCCATTTTTGAGAGACATCTTACAGATTTACACTGTGATACGTTGGATTTTTGCGCCACAACGAGCCGATTTTTCTTCTAATCTCTCAAATCCACGATCAAGATGATAAACACGATTGACGATTGTTTCTCCCTTTGCTGCCAATGTAACAAGAGTAAGAGGGCTGCAATCACAAGAGAAACAACAAGCACGCAAATCCGTCGCCATGATGAGGCCCCCCTTGCAAATTCTCTGTTCCATGAGATAGTTGCCCTCTCGCCCATCAAGCTTTATCTCTGCCCCTAAACGATTAAGTTCTTGAACATGCATAAAACGATTTTCAAAAATCGTCTCTGTAATTTCGCGCGGTTTCCTCAACCCCGTGTCATAAGCGCCGTAAACGACACTGAAACAATGATACAAGTCTCTATTTGTTTGTTTTATAAGCCCCACCCGCCTCTCAAATGCTTATGCCCGCTCGTAAAAACTCCAAAACCATGAGATAAAACCCACGTTTATTGAGAGGACTAATAATCCTTGCCCCCTTGACTTCACCCCCCCCCACGAAGAGAGAGAGATTACAGAATACCTGCGAAGAGGATTAAACTGTAATGCGTTGAATTTTGGCACCACAACGAGCCAATTTTTCTTCTAATCTCTCAAATCCACAATCAAGATGATAGACACGATTGACGATTGTTTCTCCCTTTGCCGCCAATGGAACAAGATAAGAGGGCCGCAATCACAAGAGAAACAACAAGCGCGCAAATCAGTCGCCATGACGGGAGCCCTTTTCAAATTCTCTGTTCCATGAACAGTTGCCCTCTCGCCCATTAAGCTTTATTTGCGCCCCTAAACGATTGAGTTCTTGAACATGCATAAAACGATTTTCGAAAACTGTCTCTGTAATTTCGCGCGGTTTCCTCAACCCTGTGTCATAAGCGCCATGAACGAAACTTAGACAATAATCTCAAGCCTCCTCAAGAGTTAGAGAAGCAAAACTTTACACAAAGAAAAACCATTCCGAAAAGAAAAAAACAGCCACAAAAGCCATGCCCTTGAAACTTGAAGAGCGCTCGAGAAAATCATTCTCCGCCCCAAATTCTCCACAAAAGAAAACGCCCCATTGAAAAGAGCTCTGAGCTAAGCATTATCCTCCCCCAAAGCGCAACCGTAAAATATGCCACTCAAAAGCAACTTCCTCTAAACAACCTCCTCCAAACTTCCCTAAATATCGACTCTCTTTAACAGATTTACACTGTAATGCGTTGAATTTTGGCACCACAACGAGCCAATTTTTCTTCTAACCTCTCAAATCCACGATCAAGATGATAGACACGATTGACGATTGTTTCTCCCTTTGCCGCCAATGCTGCAATCACAAGAGAAACAGAAGCGCGCAAATCAGTCGCCATGACGGGAGCCCCTTGCAAATTCTCTGTTCCATAAACAGTTGCCGTCTGCCCATCAAGCTTTATCTCTGCCCCTAAACGATTAAGTTCCTGAACATGCATAAAACGATTTTCGAAAACTGTCTCTGTAATATGCGCGATTCCTTCAGCCCGTGTCATGAGCGCCATGAATTGCGCTTGGAGATCGGTTGGAAAAGCAGGATAAGGTCCTGTTTTAATATCAACGGGCATAATTTTGGTGTTCTTTGGATTTCGCTTAACGTGAATTCCTTGAGGTTCTATGTGAATCTCGAGTCCTGTTTTTTGAAGCACCTTAAGCACTTTTGTAAGATGATTAGGATTTGCATTTTTAAGAAAGACGTCTCCTCCCGTCATAGCAACAGCCATTGCATATGTCCCCGCTTCGATTCGATCAGCAATAACGCGTACTCTAGCACCGTTGAGTTTTTTAACCCCTTCAATTGTAAGCGTTGTTGTTCCTTCACCGGTTATTTGAGCCCCCATAGCATTCAGGGTTCGAATAAGGTTTGTCACTTCTGGCTCACAAGCCGCATTCTCAAGAGTGGTTGTTCCCTTTGCCATTGTCGCGGCCATCAGCAGCACATGGGTTCCACCAACAGTGACTTTAGGGAAACGATAGTGAGCACCTTTTAACCCCTTTAGCGCTTTTGCATGAACATATCCATTTTCGATAGTAATCTGTGCGCCTAAAGTTTTAAGTCCCTCAAGGATAAAATCGACGGGTCTTGTTCCAATAGCGCACCCTCCAGGAAGCGAAACATAAGCCTCTGCGCATCGTGCAAGCAGTGGTCCGATAACCCAAAAGCTTGCACGCATTTTTTTCACCAGTTCATATGGCGCCCGTGTTGTGGCTATTTTTTGCGCCGTAAAATGAATTGTTCTTGAATTCACACATTCATCGTTAAACTCTTGTCCATCAACGGCATATCCAACACCATGATTATTGAGAATACGAATAAGCAATTCAACATCGGCCAGATGAGGAATATTTTCTAAAGTAAGCGTTTCTTCTGTCAAAAGCGCTGCAATCATAAGAGGCAATGCAGCATTTTTTGCCCCTGAGATAGGAATTGTTCCCTTAAGTTTTTCTCCCCCAACAATTTGAATAGAATCCATAGTGTTTTCCCTCTTTTCCTTTGTGCCTGCCCTTCCAAAGGATTGTCCCCCTTCGGGAAGTTATGCTTTATTAATCGTTTTAGAACGCATTCTAAATATGAGAACAAATTATTGAGACGTTTGGTTGCAAAGATGCTCTAAAAAAAACATTTTTTTCTTTTTAAAGATCTGATTGCGCTCTTTTTCGACTTTGCTCTTTTCGACGTTTCAGGTTTTGACGCAATTGTTGCGCCAATCTTTCTTGACGACGTTTTGCTTTTTCGTCTTGATGATTGATTTCATCGTGTTGATGATTGATTTCATCGTGCTTTTGTTTTTGATACATTTGTGTCATTGCGCAACCTTTTGAACAATGTTGAGCTTCTATCCAAGCAACTCATGATCTTAAATATTTAAGAATATAAGAAATATATGTCATGACATAAGATACGTTTTCTTGCAAGAATATACAAATGTTCTCTTGCCTATTTTCTAACAATATGGCACAAGACAGCGCAAAGATTGAAAACGGCTGCGGTAGCTCAGTGGTAGAGCACTCCCTTGGTAAGGGAGAGGTCGAGAGTTCAATCCTCTCTCGCAGCACCATTCTATTTTTCTTCTTCTGCTTCTCTCTTCTTGTCCTTATAAATCTTCCCTATAAGCCTAAATCTTTTCCCCCAACCTTCATCGGCTTCATCAAATCCTCCATCCTTTAAACCATGCGTTTCAATGGCTTCAAAATCAATAGCCTCAATGACACGCTTAATCTCTAAAATGCCTTGCGAACGGCTTTTAAAATTAACCGCCCCCAAAGAATAGTCCCGCTCCTATTGGCTTCCCCTTTTTTCCTTGTCTCTCCCCCTCTTTCCTTTCTGTAAGATTTGCCCTATCCTCCACTTTGCCAAGCCTCACTGTTGCAACAGCTCTTGGCACTTGAGACGGTATAGGCATTTTTATTTCTTGAATATTTTCCCTCACAAGCTCACCCCGCTTGTAATATGCAGACAAACGATTTTACTTGATTCAATATAAGAGCGTCTGAATAAGAAGGGTTGAAATAAGAACATCTCACACTATTTCGGGCTCTCATTGAAATTCAAATTAAATCTCAATAATGAATTATTATAAACTCATTGTTTGAATACATCCCATTGATACCTTTATCCGCCCCAAAACGAATAATCTTATCTTTCTAGCCTCTCTACCCACCTCAAGCAACACAAGTATTCCCTCTAAAAATTAGAATAAGCTTCATCGATCCTATTCGTCATTTACAACAAATCTAACAGAGCCATTTCCAGAACCTCCTCTCAACGCCTTTCCCATTCTCCCCGCCCCTTGGCAAAAGCAAAAACCAAACAGTGATAAAGCCCCCTCAATAAAGCTTTCACTAAGCACCCCACGCTCCCATATGGCAAACATCCCATATGACAAACATCTCATATGACAGGCATCCCCATATACTAGGCATCCTATATGGCAGCAAATTGATAGCCCGCCTTTTCAAAGAAGATCCCTCATTGCCAATTTTATACACTATGATTTTCCACGTGCTCTAAGCCATCCCTCTTTCAACATGCATCTTTTTTACACGAATACTTTGATTGATACGGATAGAGTTATTCCTCTTGCATAAGAACCCGAAGAGCAAAAAATTCTCTCCCTCTGTTCTTCTTTCCCTCTGTTCTATTGAAATCAATCACCCTCTTCGCTTATAGTTCACAAGCAGAAAGATCCGTATGGCGTAAAACTTTCCAAGAAAAGCATATCTCTTCGTAAGAAGCCCCCCAGTAAACGAGATTATGAATCGTCTCAAGAGCTACAGCCCATGCCGCAATTTTGGCAACATTCCCCAAATAGTACCAACTTACTTTTTCATAAAGTAAAGATAGGGTGCGCAATGTTTATAATCTACGGGGTTTTATAACCTCTAGGGTTTATAATTTACGGGGCTTTATCGTTATACCCCTCACGATATTATTCACAAGCGCCAGTATGAAATTTATGAACGCCGGCATGAAATGGGTGTGAAATGAGCTTAGAGCGAGATATCTTTATTAAAACAAGTGCGTGAATGTACAAGAACAAGTATATTTCATTTGGAGTATTTTGGATATTCCCTACTCTCCCCACCCTAGGACAACCATTTTGGCTACAGATCCCCCTTATATTTTCTGCATATTTTCTGCTGTCATACCTCCTCCAATAAGCTAAAACCCCACATATGCGGGGTTTTAGCCTGTACCAAACCTTTATTTAGATACATTATGATCACTATAACCATTTTTATTAAATACGTTTTTTACGTATATTTTCAACACAAAAATAACACATATTGATTTATTCAACAGAAATCAGTTAAATATTCATGATAATCATTAAAGGTTAAAATGATAAAATTATTATCTAAAACGTACGTTATAATATCTATAACGTTTTTTTCTGTATTCATATTATTGGGTTGTACTAAAGTAAGAAATCTCGCTGAATACGATAGGCTTTACGAAAAATATGTCCATGAAAATTACACTCGTTTAGAATATTCTCAGAAATTAGAAAAAGCAAAAAAAGAGGTAGAATATTTAAAAGCGTATATGGAAAAAACTGTAGATATACCCCATGACAAAAGTCAATTTTGGAAATATTTAATAACATTGCCCCGTAATCCTCCAGAATTCAATATTTTAAGACATTATCACATATTGCTTGTTTTTTGTGGACGCTTTTTTGATTTATGGCAAGGTGATAAAACGATGCCCACACTTACATTTAACGACTTACCAACAAGACTGAAGGATTTTAAAGCTAACGGGATGAAATACAGGAAAGATTGGGATTATATAGAAAATATTTTCTTCCAAGCAAAGTTTGAAACAAACTTTGATGATCCAATGTTTGCGTATGCAGAAAAATTTTTGGATTCTCCCAATGGCATTAGTCGAAAAGAACAAACTCTTCAGACAGAGCAGCTCATCATAGGCAATGAACTCACTCGTTTTAGAAACACAGCAACAATGTGCGTTATGGCTAGAGAGGTATACCTTAAAATGATGCCCAAAGAAGATGTAAAACCGCCCGTAAGATATAGCACTTTTGAAAAATGGAAGCAGTATTTAAAAAATCTTTAAACGGATAATAAAACGCCTTTCAAAATACTTCTAAAGAACCATTAAGCCCTCTCACAATGACTATAATCAAGCACTAAGAGGGTATAAAAAACAATGTTAATTAAACAGTCTTTATTGAGAAGCGTCTTAATTATCGCTCTTTTAACAATGCATCTTTTTTATTCTTCAAAGGGATATACTCATTCGAATGAAGTGTTCTCTTCAAAAGAAATTACAGAAAGAGAGAGATTCTTCCGCATTTTCCTTGTTAATGGAAGTCGCTGGTGGGAAGAAAAATTCTACCAAATTCTCTGGATAGAAAAAACATTTTTTTGGAAAATAAGCGGCAGTTATCGCAACCGCTCTATGAAAAACATGTCAATATAATAAAAAAATGGCAGAATATAATCAAAAAACGACATCATGTATTTAATACTCTGTGCACCCTTATAGAATTAGAAATAGATGCAATGCGACATGTGAATGAAGCAAAACACTCTCATGAGCATACAGATCTCTCAAACCTTATGAAACACATAGAGACATATCAAGAGCGTATAGCTAAAAACAAGAAAGAACTTGAGAAACTTGATCATGAAATTGAGATCTTATACAAAGTTATCATAGAGTATACAAAATTACCATAAACTTTGATCTATTCATTCCATAACTTTATGAAAAGTGCTTCTCAAAGGGTCCCCTGTATTTTCAAGCGTTTTGAACTATCTATCGCCATCTTTAGATACAGAGTGCCAAAGTACAGTAACGTTATCATACAATTTGTTGTATTTTACCAACACAAAATAACACATATTGATTTATTCAACAGAAATGACTTATAAAAGCTCATCAGAAACAAACGACAATAAATACCTTATGTTTAAACACTTTATTTTCTTCGCTATCGTAATAAGCGCTGTTTTATTTACGCATCATACAACGAGTGGATGTACAACAGATGGTCTTTTTGTTGGAAGTACTTCTCCGATCAATTGTATTTCAAAAGAATATATAAGACAGAAAATAAAAAAGAAGCTATTGGAAAAAGAACGCGAAAGAGAATGGTTAGAGCTTGAACAATTTTCTGTTAGCGCTTGTCCAGGTGAAAAATTTCCTGTTTATCATGGCTTTTCTATTATCGATTGTGTTTCAGAGGAAGAACTAAAACAAAATCGTTTTAATAATGAAATCAATATAATGAAATTATTCATGCAATGGTTTATCGTAGCATTCGTAATAACAACGATAATGTCTGTTCCCATAAGTTTACTTTGGCGTTTTAGATTTAAGGTTCCTGCCTGTTTATTTACAATAATGACAACCTTGGCTATTATTGCCGTCCCTTTTACATTTGATTTATCGTCTCTCTTTTAATCTATTTTTGTAAAAAAATATTTCTAAAATATTAAAAACACCCTGCATTTTTAAGCGTTTTGAACTGTATCTCCTCTCATCTAGATACAGTATAATCACTATAGCCATTTTCATTAAACATGTTTTTGCACATATTTTTAACACAAAAATAACACATATTAATACATTCAAAGGGGATCAATTAAACGATCTTATAAAAGAAGAGCAATATACAAGTGGCTGTATTTAATGATAGTAAATGAAGACGATTATTATGGAATTCTTGGTGTAAGCTACGAATGCAATGATAAACAGATAAAATCTTCTTTTCGTAAATTAGCTCTGCAATACCACCCTGATCATAATTCTAGTACCGAAGCAGAACAAAAATTCAGAAAAATTTGTGAAGCCTATGAAGTTCTTAAAGATCCTCAAAAGAGAGCTGCTTACAATCAGTTCTATCATGAAACTTTTAAAGATAATGACAAGGCTTCTGAAATTAGTAGAAAGCAAGAGAACGGACGACAAGATAATACCGAGCATGTAATTGGTAGTATCATGAATGTAATTTTCATTATTTGTGGAATAATACCTATAATGTGTTATATAATTTCATTTTTTACGTGGAATATACCACTAGGAATAATAAGTATAGGGTTATTAATTTTCATCAGTATAAAAGGATATTTGGTAAATATTGGTGCATTTATCTTCGGGATCATACTAATATCATTTATCAAAGTTATATGGAGAAGTATCTATTGATCAGTGCTTTTGAAGAGCTTTAAGATCACCCCCACAGTGAATTCACAAGGTGTGGTAATTTTTGATTTTCTATAACAAGGGATTGTCGAGAGCCATAAAGGTTGTCGCGTTTTTATCCGTTCTTTTCTTATTCTCCCGTTTCCTCCACCCCTCTATTTTTTTCCACAACCCGCCCCCCAATCTTTCCCCCAATAAGCCCACTTGACTCCACACAGACTTTTTCTCATGCCCCTACATCCTTTTCCCATATCGGCTAAAAAACGCCCCTCAAACGACTCTTTCTTAATGAACAAAAGTACCACAAGGACCATTTCCTCTCCAATGAAAAAGCACTTGTCCGGCAACTTAGCCATCATGGGGGGGACTTTCATCGCGCCCCCGAACACGCCCCACCACAAAAGCACCCAGAAGCCCCCCGTTGTCCCAATACGTCTAAACAAGCTTTAACGACCTCCGCCATCAAACACCTCTTTCCATTTTTCAGCATGCTTTACGTATCATTCCAAGCTCCCTACTTGCGTTGCCGCAAAAACACAAAAACCGGCTCTTTTCCCCCTTGAACGCGCCTTTTTATAGGTTGGAACCTGTCTGTACTGCTGCTTCTCTTCCCCCTAAGCCTCATTTTTGTTCTCCAGCATGCTTTCCGTGTCACTCCAAGCCACTGGATGAAGACCTGCCCCCTCCATTGTCTTTTTCCCCCCCAATGAACCAGCCGGCAACTTCCCACACACACACAAGCGCCCGCAATTTCTCATATATAGGCTCTTTTCTTCATGCCCCCCTTTTCCATATCGGCTAAGAAAATTCCCGCAAAGCTCTTCCCCCCCAAGAACGAAAGCATAACGCGCACCATTGTCTCTGCAATAAAAAAACACTTGCCCGTCATTGTACTCCCCCAACACTCACCACAAAAGCTCCCAAAATCATGCCACCATATCTCTAAACACTTGGCCTTACTCCCATTCTCGTTTTGCCCTCCAGCATACGCCTTGCATGCGCTCCAAGCTCCCCGCTTTTACCCCCCCCATTGTCCCAATATGCTTTCACATTCATAGCCAAGCTCTTTGTGCTCCCTGCACTCTTTGCGCCCCCTTGTTTGGCACCCTCTTCCAACATATGCTTTGCTCTTTTCCCCCTCTGCTCTTTCCTTTTTATAGAACTTTGCCTCTCCTCAACGCTACACAAGATCCCTTTCTTCCCCTCTTGCGTCTCATTCTTGTTTTGCCCTCCAGCATACGTCTTGCATACGCTCCAAGCTCCCTACTTGCGTGCCACAAAAACATAAAAACCGGCTCTTTTCCCCCTTGAACGTGCCTTTTTATAGGTTGGAACCTGTCTGTACTGCTGCTTCTCTTCCCCCTAAGCCTCATTTTTGTTCTCCAGCATGCTTTACGTGTCACTCCAAGCCACTGGGATGAAGACCTGCCCCTCCATTGTCTTATCCCCCCAATGAGCCAGCCGGCAACTCCCCCCCACACACAAGCGCCCGCAATTTCTCATATATAGGCTCTTTTCTTCATGCCCCCCTTTTTCCACATCTCATATCTCCCCTCCGGCATACGCCTTGCATGCGCTTCAAGCTCCCCCCCTCTCGTCCTCCCTTTTAACCAGCCAATCACCAACATTTTCCCCAACAAGTTTCCCCCCCAACATCCCTCCTCCCCACAAGTTTCTCATCCCCTCCTTTTCCATATCAGCTAAGCCCCTCCCAAGCGGCGCACCCCAAGAACGAAAGCATAACGCGCACCATTGTCCCCGCAATAAAAAAACACTTGCCCGTCATTGTACTCCCCCAGCACTCACCACAAAAGCACCCAAAATCACACCACCATGTCTCTAAACACTTGGTCCTACTCCCATTCTCGTTTTCCCCTCCAGCAATACCGCGCCACCTTGCATGCGCTCCAAGCACCCTTTCTTCCCCCATTTTCCCACCATGCTTTCACATTCATGACCAAGCTCTTTGTGCTCCCTGCACTCTTTGCGCCCCCTTGTTTGGCACCCTCTTCCAACATATGCTTTGCTCTTTTCCCCCTCTGCTCTTTCCTTTTTATAGAACTTTGCCTCTCCTTAACGCTACACAAGATCCCTTTCTTCCCCTCTTGCGTCTCATTCTTGTTTTGCCCTCCAGCATACGTCTTGCATGCGCTCCAAGCTCCCCGCTTTCTCTCTCCTTCAAAGCAATTTCTGTTCTTATGTGAAAACCCGTCTCAACCGATTTAATTTGCTGTACCATCTTCTCCAACGCCTCATTAAAACGGCTAATTTCATTTTCAAGCTTGCAAATATAGGCTTCATCACGATAAGCCCGTTTAATCAAAGGTGGCATATTTGGCCAATAGAGCATTAAATCCACCCATTCGCGTTGAGAAATCCATAACCCTCCTTGACATTGTGCTTTATGTTCTGCTGGAAAGCCCTTTTGCATGAAATGAGGAATTAAAATTTCAGGTTTTTTTGTTTTAATTTCCAACAATCCATTTTTTCCAACAAAAGCATCGGGAGAAAATCCTTGTCCGCGATCATCAGCCAAAACAAAGCCAATACATTCAGGTTCTGTATGTGTCAGTTTCCCATAAAGCTGTCGCGCGCTTGGTTCTAATTCAGTCCCACGTCGCTGAGAAAGTGTTGTCCCTTCATCAACGGTTTTTCCTGTAATTCTTTCTCCCGCCAATTTCATCATCACACTCTGATAGCGTGACGTTTTTTGCCCTTGTTTTGTTCGTGCCATCACCATCTCAAACAACGAAGCCGTAATCAAACCATTACGCACTTGCTTCCATTCCTCTGTTCCTTGAATACAATCGATAATGATTGGCATGATATTTCTCTCCTTCATCTTTAAAGTGTTTTTTTTGCAACATATTCTCTTTGAAACATTCATATCTTTTAAGATGCATTCCCCACTAAGAATGACAGCATCCTTAAATATTGTGCTGCTGAAATCACAAAAGCTGTTGGAAACGCCCCCTCAACATCCCCCTCCCCACAAGTTTCTCATCCCCTCCTTTTCCATATCAGCTAAGCCCCTCCCAAGCGGCGTCCTCCCTAGACGAAAGCATAACGCGTGATATTTTCTCCCCGATAAAAAAACCTCTTACCCATCATTGCCCCCCTAAGACTCAATACAAAAACGGTCAGAACCGCGCTCCCATAGCGCTTTCCTCTTCTTCCCTCTCAAACACCTTCCCCCATTTCCCAACATGCTTTCACATTTCATATCCAAGCTCTTTGCACTCCCTGCGCTCCAAGCCCTCTGCTTTCCCCCTCCTCCAACACTCTACTCCTTCCCCCTACACAAAACTTTTTTTTAAAGATTGACATCTCCTCAACGCTTGTACGGCTGCCCCCCTTTCCACACCTCATATCTCCCCTCCAGCATATGCCTTGCATACGCTTCAAGCTCTCCTCCCCCCCAACACGCCCTCCTTGCCCCCTTCTTTTTCTCATCCCCTCCTTTCCCATATCAGCTAAGGCCCTCCCAAACGGCTCCCCTAAGCTTCTCCCCCAAGAACGAAAGCATAACGCACACCATTGTCACCACAATGAAAAAGCACTTGGGCCCATCATTGCAGCGCTCCCCCCCAGCACTCAAACACAAAAGCACCCAGAAGCCCCCCCGTTGTCCCAATACGTCTAAACAAGCTTTAACGACCTCCCCCGCCAAACACCTCCTTCCATTTTTCAGCATGCTTTACGTATCATTCCAAGCTCCCTACTTGCGTGCCGCAAAAACACAAAAACCGGCTCTTTTCCCTCTTGAACGTGCCTTTTTATAGGTTGGAAACCTGTCTGTACTGCTGCTTCTCTTCCCCCTAAGCCTTCATTTTTGTTCTCCAGCATGCTTTCCGTGTCACTCCAAGTCACTGGATGATGCCCTGCCCCACCCCATTGCCTTATCCCCCCAATGAACCAGCCGGCAACTTTCCCCCACACAAGCGCCCGCAATGCCCCATATATAGGCTCTTTTCTTCATGCCTCCCCTTTCCCATATCGGCTAAGAAAATCCCTGCAAAGCTCTCCCCCCCCAAGCGGCTCCCCTAAGCTTCCCTCCCTAGACGAAAGCATAACGCGTGATATTTTCTCCTCAATAAAAAAACCACTTGCCCCTTCGGGTGTTCTCTCTTTCAACCCAGCTACTGCACGACAGAAAAATCATAGCAGAGATATTCTTCCGCCAAATTTTTTGCCATAGACAGCGCCGCTTCTTGCGAGATGAAAAGAAGAGCGTTGTGTTTTTGTGGTTCGAGTCTGATTAAATTTCGCGTGTTTCCAGCATAATAAAGTGGAAACCCTTGATAAGAAGTCTTGAGATAACTTGGCATGTTTACCACCAATAATCTGTCAAGACATCACATGGGCGTAAACGATGCTGTTTTTCATAAGAGCCATAGAGATTATCGTCATAATCGCACGCCACTCTTTCATTTAAAAAAGCATGATACGCTTCACTATTCAAAATGAAGGGCTGCAATTGTGTATTTTCTTCATTTATTTCATGATTTTCGACATAAAAATCCGCCATTTGTTCGGTAACATCTTCAGCATGAGAAGTTATCAGATCGAGTCGTAAAACTCTATAAACAGTTTCACATTCTTCAATCAGTTCGAGCACTTCTTCGATTTCGTCGATTGGTCCTTCATAAGTACAAGGATTTTCCTCTTCGCATAAAACGACAATGATTTCATCCTCTTTAACGAATGAAATATTTTTCATGATTTCCCCCTTTAGATAGTTGATAAAGCATAGCCTTGTCTTGACAAGACTAAATATAGCGTTAGTCTTATATCCTCTATAGGAGAGATGTCAATCATTTTATCCTTCATAAAAGATATATTTTAAATATCTACGGGGTTCAAATGACATATGTAAATAAAAATCTATTATTCTTTGTTCCTCTCATACCCCTTTGTTGTTCTCTATTTGTTCTTACAAAATTGCAATTATAAACACACAGGAGAGATAAAATGAGTGACATAATATTAATAAAATACTGGAGTCGCCTTGACCCAAAAGCACAGAAGGAAGTTATTTTGAAGCTTCGTCAATTGGCCGCCGCAAAAGAGTCAAAATCGCCTGTCTCTCTTGCGGAGAGAGTTTCGAAATAAGCTCTATAAATTCTTTATCTTCAGGGCTAGCCCCTTTCCCGTAAAGAATATAATTCATACTGATATTAATTTCGTGACAAATTCGCGAGAGAGATTCGATTGTTGGTTCTTTTCCTTCAGAAAGAATAGAATGAAGGTACCCCGCGCCTTTACCGGCAGCGAGGGAGATAGATCTTTTTGACCGCCCACTTTTTTCCAAAGCGATTCTTAATCTTTGACGCCAACCATCGATATTCATAATTTCACCATATAGCGCGTCTTTTTAAAAAAACACGTCCTTTTTATAAAACGGGCTTGCATTATCCTCTAAAAAGGATAAAATTAAGGAAACAAATTTTACTTTTTAGAGGGATTTTTTTTATTTTTAGCTCATAAAAACACTTTAACCACCCTACAGGATACAAAAGACCACTCTCCAAAGCTTCTGCCCAAAAGCAAGTACGTTGAGAATGTGTTGTTCTCGGTTATTTTTTCCATCACCGCAATCTTAAATCGTAAGTTTGCATGCGCTTCAAGCACAGCCAATCATTTATAAGCGTCGTAAAGAAGCCTCTCGTCATCATCGAACAGAGCCAAAAGCAACACAAGTTAAATCCTTATTTGAGCTTTTATCATCAATAAAAATGTATAAAAAAGAAGAAAGTAGATTGCAGTATGAAACATGCTAATCAACAAGAAACTCCTCATTATGAATCGTCTAGACTTCCATATGTTTGTTGGTATCAAAATGATTTTCTAGGAGGTGTTCGTGGAATGCGCGCACACGAAATTGGAATCTATACGATTCTTCTCAATGAAATGTATGCCCGTGGCCGACCTTTAGAAATATCGGAAGAACGTTTAGCGCGTCTTTGTGGTTGTGACAAGCGAACTTTTGTTAATGTTTTAGAAATGCTCATTCAAGAGGGTAAGATTTTAAATTTAGCCAATGGGTTATGGAACCAGCGTTGCGAAAATGTTTTTCAAGAGCGAGAAAAATTGCTTGAACAAAAATCCTTTGCGGGTCGTTCTTCGGCAAAAAAGCGTAAGAAAATCAATACTGAGATTCAACAACTGCTTAACGATCGTGCAAAAGATGATGAACAAAGCTCAGAAGCTCAAAAGGCAGAAGAAAAGGAAACACCTTACGGTGTTTTAGAAAAGAAAGTTTTGTTTCATGAGACAGAACCTTGTTTTTCCTGCGAAGAGAGCTTTAAACAAAGCACGCCTTCCTCATTGTCTCTTGCTTTGCCTCTCTCTTCCCCTTCACAAGAAGAAGTAGCGTCCCCAGAAAACTGTTCCTCGCCCTTAAATGCTGCGCAAGCTGGATTCACCAGCGCCTCTATCACGCAAATTGTCACAGAAAAAAAAACAAAATCCCCCGCCAATCTCCCACATGTCAATGTCCCATCCCCCAATCTCCCACCCAGCAATCTTCCTGCCTCCATCCCGCCTTCTTCCAACAAAAAATCCTCTACCTCAGCCATTGGCAAAGGACACCGCCTTCCTGAACATTGGCAAGCAGACATTGGAGCGGCAGTTTCAGAAGGCTTGAGTGAAAGCCAAGCTCTTTGGCAAGCCAAGAAGTTTCGCGACTATTGGCAAGCCAAGAGCGGCAAAGAAGCACTCAAAGTAGACTGGCAAGCCACATGGCGCAACTGGTTTCGCCGTGAGATCGAACGGTTAGAACAGCAAAAACATGGCAGCTCTTCATCTTTCATCTCTGAGAGCAACGACATCCTTTACCGCAGTTTGATCAACTATAGCGACAACTTTTGACATCACAAAAACAACGTATTTTTCAAGCACGCGCAGGGGGAAAAATGTTTCAAAACCACAACAGCATCGGACAAAACAACACAGAACAAAACAATGGGCGGCAAAACAACACTTGGATAAGCGCTTCACACCGTAAAACGAGTCAACATCGACCATTTTTCTCTCATCACAAAAGCATTTTCCCCACGCAAGACCCCCACAGGCACCCAAACACATGCCCCAACAGGACTCCAGCATGCACCACACTCTCCAAGGCAGATCCACACCCACCCTTCTTGCCACCGTCCTCCTTTTCCCAAGGCACCACTTCCCATGCTCTTGGCAAACAACCATCAGCAGAGCTATTTCAAAAAAACTCAATGAAAAGCAAACTCTTTGGCACTCCCCCTCCACACAAGCACCCCAACAGGCATCCCCCCAAACACATGCCCCAAACAGGACCAAGCATGCACCACACTCTCCAAGGCAGATCCACACCCACCCTTCTTGCCACCGTCCTCCTTTTCCCAAGGCACCACTT
>NZ_JBHIQI010000006.1:28842-36692 GCF_042196465.1 Bartonella sp. AD13SXNS | reverse complement strand
CCCATGCTCTTGGCAAACAACCATCAGCAGAGCCATTTCAGAAGGTTTGAGTGAGAGCCAAGCCCATTGGCAAGCCAAGAAGTTTCGCGACTATTAGCAAGAAAAGAGCGGCAAAGAAGCTCTCAAAGTAGACTAGCAAGCCCCATAGCACCACAGGACTTTACGATCAGATCAAACGGTGAGAACAGCAAAAACAGAGTCCTCACTTCTCACATCTTGAGAAAAACGACAATAATATCACGAATGACCATGAGCACAATTTTTGAAATCAAACAAAAACTTATCTCACAAGCAGATAGAATAGCAGAAATGCTTCTTCCCCAAGGGCACAAACGAGGCAACAATTGGATTGTAGGCAACACACGTGGTGAAGCTGGTCAAAGTTTATCGATTTGCTTGAGTGGTAGTAAAGCAGGACTTTGGTATGATTTTGCAGAAGGCACTGGAGGAGATCTTTTAGACCTTTGGTGTGAAGTCAAAGGCATTAGTCTCTCTCAAGCCTTAGAAGAAGCACGCGCGACTCTCAATCTGACACGCCCCAAACCCTTTATGGCGCCCCATCGTTCCTATCACCGTCCACCGGTCCCTACAGGGCGCCCCCCGCAGAATCTCGTAAAAACCTATCTCCACAAAGAACGCCACATTCCTTTAGAAATTATAAAGCGTTACCGCATAGGAGAAGATGGCGAAAAAATCATTTTTCCCTTTTATAAACCCGATGGCTCCCTTGCTTTAGTTAAAGAACGGCTTGCGCAAGTGGGAGCAAAAACAAAACCTACAGCAGCACACTGTGAACCGATTTTGTTTGGCTGGCAAGCCCTTTGCCCCTCAAACCCAGCCGCTCCACACGCGCCTCAGCACGCACCCTCAACCAACCCCGCCGCCACAAACGCACCTCAACAGGCACCCTCATCAAACCCAGCCGCTCCACACGCGTCTCAGCACGCACCCTCATCAATCCCAGCCGCTCCACACGCGTCTCAGCACGCCCCCTCATCAACCCCAACCGCCCCACATGCGCCTCAGCACGCCCCCTCATCAACCCCAACCGCCCCACATGCGCCTCAGCACGCACCCTCATCAACCCCAACCGCCCCACATGCGCCTCAACAGGCACCCTCATCAACCCCAGCCGCCACAAACGCACCTCAACAGGCACCCTCATCAACCCCAGCCGCCACGCAGGCGCCTCAACACGCACCCTCATCAACCCCAGCCGCCACAAACGCACCTCAACAGGCACCCTCATCACCCCCCGCCGCCACGCAGGCGCCTCAACACGCACCCTCATCAAACCCAGCCGCCACAAACGCGTCTCAGCACGCTCCCTCATCAACCCCAGCCGCCACAAACGCACCTCAACAGGCACCCTCATCAAACCCAGCCGCTCCACACGCGTCTCAGCACGCCCCCTCATCAACCCCAACCGCCACAAACGCGCCTCAACACGCACCCTCATCAAACCCCACCACCACAAACGCGTCTCAGCACGCTCCCTCATCAACCCCAACCGCCCCACATGCGCCTCAGCACGCTCCCTCATCAACCCCAGCCGCCACAAACGCGCTTCAGCAGGCTCCCTTAATGGAACGCGCGCCGTTTCCCCTTCTTTCTTCAACAAACCGTACCATTGTTATCACTGAAGGAGAAATTGATGCACTTTCCTTAGCCGCCTATGGATATCCGGCGGTCTCTGTCCCCTTTGGAGGAGGCAGTGGAGGAAAGCACAATTGGATTGAAAATGAATTTGATCATTTAGAAGCTTTTGAAACAATTTTTTTAGCCACCGATATGGATAAGCCTGGTGAAGAAGCAGCCCGTGAGATTGCCAACAGGCTTGGACGCCACCGTTGCTACCGTGTCCGTTTACCCCTCAAAGATGCCAATGACTGTTTAACCGCAGGGATTGATAGAGCCACCATAAAAGCAGCCTTTTCCTCAGCAAAAAGCTTTGCACCAGAAGGTTTACGGCGCGCCTCAGACTATAAAGACAAAGTCATCGGACTGTTTTGGCCAGAGCCTGAAAAACATCTTGGTTATACGGTTCCCTATCCTAAACTGAAGGACAAAGTGCATTTCCGCCCAGCAGAATTAACGCTATGGAGCGGTGCCAGTGGAGCAGGTAAAAGCCAATTGTTATCAGACTGTATTCCCCATTGGATTGCGCAAAACAGTCGGCTTTGCTTAGCGTCTCTGGAGATGAAAGGAGAACAATCGCTCCGCCGTTTAACCAAACAAACGGGCGGCTTAGAACAGCCTACAAAAGAGACAATTGAACGGATTCTTCATTTTTTAGATGAAGGGCTTATTCTTTATGAGCATGTTGGCAAATCAAGCGTTGACACCTTGCTTGATGTCTTTGACTATTGCCGTGCACGCTATGGCTGTGATCAATTTATCATCGACAGTTTGATGCGGCTTGGCATTGCCTCTGATGATTATGCAAGACAAGAACAAGCCGTTTATAAAATGGTTGATTGGGCTGTTTTAAACAGTGTGCACATTCACCTTGTCGCCCATGCCCGCAAAAGCGGTCTGGATAAAGATATCCCCAGCACAGAAGACATTAAAGGCGCCTCAGAGATTGGCGCCAATGCCTTTAACATCATCACCATTTGGCGCAATCGACCGTTAGAAGACAAAATCTTTGCCGCCTCTCTCGCACAAGAAAAAGCAGATTTAGCCAAACGCCCCGGCGTTATTATGAATATTGCCAAACAACGTTCTGGTGATTTTGAAGGCAAAATAGGGCTTTGGTTTGATCCCCAAACCTACCGCTATCGCTGTTCTTTTGAACAATCATTCCCTCGACGTTATCTGTAATACCCCACAAACCCCACTCTCTTTAAAAACGCCTCCGCTTTCACACGCACACGCCCTGCTCCCATAGAAACAACAGGAAGGATCAATCCACAAATGACGAAAAACACCCAATCCTTCGCGAACCAAAGCCCGCTCAACCCTAGTTTCTCTGCTCCCAAAGGCAAACAAAAAAAGCTCGCTCCAACAACGGCGCCCCCCCTTCAATAACCACAAACAACGCGTCACCACCCCATCTCGCCACCCCCTCATATGCAAAATCAAAAACCACTCCAACAGTGCAGCAAACACCAGCCCCATCAAGGACAATAGTCCCCATGGTATGTCCATATTCTCCATCCCCCAAAGAGCTAAAAAAAGGACGACTCCTAAAACGCCGTAAAACAGCACTTCCTTCAAAAGGAGGGAAAGACCAAAAATACAATAAAACGCCTCCGCTTTCACACGCGCACGTCTTGCTCCCATAGAAACAACAGGAAGGATCAATCCACAAATGACGAAAAACACCCTCTCATTCGCGAACCAAAGCCCGCTCAACCCTAGTTTCTCTGCTCCCAAAGGCAAACAAAAAAAGATCGCTCCAACAACAGCGCAAAACACCACCCCCTTCAATAACCACAAACAACGCGTCACCACCCCATCTCGCCACCCCCTCATATGCAAAATCAAGAACCACTCCAACAGTGCAGCAAACACCAGCCCCATCAAGGACAATAGTCCCCATGGTATGTCCATATTCTCCATCCCCCAAAGAGCTAAAAAAAGGACGACTCCTAAAACGCCGTAAAACAGCACTTCCTTCAAAAGAGGGAAACACCAAAAATACAATAAAACGCCGCCCGCCACCACGGAATATCGAAGCGCTTGGAAACTTTATAAGTACCAATAACGACAATAATAAAAAGGTAGGAAAACACCAACAACAGCCAAAACATCACATCGTTCGACATCAAATACCCCTCACAGAAAGCCCATTAAAGATCACACCCATGAGACAAAAAAACACCCCCTACTTTAAGAACCAAGCCCATAGAACACGCGCACGCCTTACACCCTGATAAATCAAAGGAGAAAAAAATCCAACAATAAAGGGCAACACCCTCTCATCCGAGAACCAAAGCCAGCTCAACCCTAGATTCTCTGCTCCCAGACGGGTAAAACAAAGGATTGGTGCCAAAATGCAGAAAAACAGCACAAAATTCAAAGCACGCAACAACCTCTGTAACACAGTATCACTTTGCTCGCGTATAAAGAACCCCAAGAGCACTTTCAACAATACAGACAAGAGCAATCCCTTTAAGAATACCGCCCTTATGCTATCCATATCCCTGACGCCCACAGCAGCAAACCACAGGATAAAGCCCATCATGCAACAAAACATAACCGCCTTCAAGAAAACTTGCCAAGCGACAGGCATACTCTTGACGCCCAAATGCACCAAACCAAGAACAGTTGCAAAAATGCAAGAAAACACCACCCCCTTCAAGAGCAGCTCCCCGTCAACAGTGCGCCTGCCCACGCCCACATAAATAAAACCAAGGTAGGTGGCAAGGGCGCCATAAAGCACCACCCATCTCCAAAACATCCACCCTGTAACAGAGCGACGCTTTGCTCCCTTATAAATAAAAACCAAGGCCAGAGCAAAAAAGCAGAAAAACCAAGACAACAGCCAAAACATCACATCGTTCGACATCAAATACCCCTCACAGAAAGAACATCAAAGATCACGCCCGTGGAAAAGAAAAATGCTCATTCTTTTTAAGCCCCCCAACAGTACACGCACACACCGTACCCCCTCCAAAACAAAAAAAGGAACAAGTCCAATAGTGCCCAGCCCCCCATCGTTCAAGAACCAATGCGTGCTCCAGCCCATATGCTTGGCGCCCACATGCGCCAATCCAACAACAGCTCCAACAACGCCACTAAACGCCAGCCCCTTCAAAAACATGTCCCATGCAACCACCATACACCCCGCACCCTCATAAGCAAAACCAAGGAACAACCAAAAATGCAGCAAAAAATCAATCCTTTACAAAGAATGAAAGCCTAAACCCAAGACGCTTTGCCCCTAGACAAATAAGCCCAAGGATAAGACCAAAGACAACGCCAAAAAGAATGTAAAAAACCCACTTGTTTGAAAACCACACCTGAGCCAAACCAAAATGCTCAGCTTTCGCATAAACAAACTTAGAGGTCACGCCAACAAAGAATGCAAGCACCCCACCCTTAAAAAAGTCCTTCCTTGTAAACCCGAAAAACCTTATTCCCACATAAATAGAAACAAAGGCGAGAGCCAAAGGGCAGAAAAACCCCAACCACTGCCAAAACATCACATCGTTCGACATCAAATACCCCTCACAGAAAGAACATCAAAGACCACGCCCATGGGAAAGAAAAATGCTCATCCTTTTTAAGCCCCCCCAACAGTACACGCACACACCTTATACCTTCATAAGCAAACAAAGGAACGAATCCAATAGTGCCCAGAAACACCTCATTGTTCGAGATCACAAACCAGCGCCCCCCCATATGCTTTACTCCCACATGCGCCAACCCAACAACAGCTCCAACAACGCCACCCAACACCAGAAACTTCAATAAAAATACCCCACGCGATATCCATTTACCCCGCACCCTCATAAGCAAAACCAAGGACAGCGCCAGCAATGCAACAAACACCACTCCTATCACTAAAAATTCCCACGATATATCAAAATGCTTCGCTCCCTTATAAGCAAAGCCAAGAACCACTACAGCAATGGTGCAAAACACCACAGCCTTGAAAAACACGCCCCACGATACAGTTCTACTGTTTGCTCCCACAACAATAAAACAAAAGGTCGCTCCAGCAATGCAAGAAATCACCACCCCCTGCCAAAACACCTCCCACGGAATAGCCGGTCGCCCCGCATCTTCATAAGCAAAGCCAAGGACCATGCCAAAAATGCAGCAAAAGATCAATCCTTTTCAAAGAATGAAATCCTAAACCCAAGACGCCTTACCCCTCTATAAATAAGAGCAAGGACAAAGCCCAAAAGGACATAAAACACCCACTTGTTTGAGAACCACACCTGAGCCAAACCAAAATGCTCGGCTTGCACATAAACAAAATCAGAGACAGCAGCCAAAATGAAGCTCAACAATACCATCTTGAGGAACAAACCCTTCGTTACACCACGCCGCTGCATTACTTCATAACCCAACATAAGGAAAATACCGGGAATGCCATAAAACGCCACAGCTCGTAAAAATACGCCCCACGTCATCCCCAACGCCTTCATTTCCACATAAACAGCCACAGAGACATAAGCTACAATACAGCTAAACACCAATCCCTTCAGAGACAAAAGCCCGCGCGCCATCACTCACCTCCCTCATCAAGTCATTCAAGGAAAATCCACCATGCGACAAAACACCTCTCTTTTCAAGGCTCTAAAGCCAAGTCATAACAAGATGCTTTACACCTCTATAAACCAGCCCAATGACAAGACCCAAAAGGACATCAAAACTCCACGGGATTGAGAACCAAAGCCAGCGCCACCCCATGCGTTCAGCAACCGTATAAACAACATGAGATCCCCGCCAATAAAGTCCCCAAACACCATCCTCTTAAAAAAATTTCTGCCTTTCATGATTCCTCAAATACCTCTTATCCCACATAAATAGAAATAAAGCCCCCAAGAGGCAGAAAAACATCAACCATGGCAAAAAAACAAACCCTGCGACATCAATTCCCCCCACAGCAATAAAATCAGAAAGAATGCCCATCATGCAACAAAACGCCCATCCTTTAAAGAAGCAGAACCACAAAGAGAACAACCACAATGCAGAAAAATACCAGTCTCTTCAAAAGACAAAATACCGCGCAACATCATGCCACTCCCTCATCAAGTCACTCAAGGAAAATCCACCATGCGACAAAACACCCCTCTTTTTAAGAGCCAAATCCATGGGGCTCCCATACACAAGCGCAACAATCCAAGTCACCCCCAAGAGCGCATACCCACACGCACACTCCAACACATGTCTTCCTCTCATCCCCCTCTTTTGCCGAGAGCAAGCAACATTTTTTAAAAACGAGAATCAAAATTAAAATTTTTAAGGAGATGCTATGAGCTATCAACAGAAAAAAAATACGCAAACCTGCCCGCTTGATCATCAAAATCAAGGAAAGCACATTGGTCATTTAAAGGCGCAAGAAATCCCTGTAGAAACGAGTAATCCTTATTTTAAACCCAATCATCCAGAAAGTTCCAGTAACCCGCGCACCATCAATGCCATTGCCAATGCACAAAGCCATCCCATTGCCCTTTTATATGCCAAAGGACATCTCAGCAAAGCCCAATATAAAGCGGCAGAACGTTTTTATTTTTACTGGCGTCAAAGCCAAGCCGATCTCCACATGAGCCTTGACTACACCCGTGAAAAGGTTTCCTGTAGCCAAGGGTACACACACCCCATTGAACGTCAAATAGCAGCCTCCAATCAATTAAAAACCATTAAAGTTCAACTTGGTATTCTTGGCTATTCTCTTCTTGAGCGGGTTATAGGCTATGGACAAGTGATCAAAGAATTAAGTTCTTCAAAACGCAAACAAAACTCTCTTGCCGATCATTTACGAGATTGTTTAGACTTGCTCGCATTTCATTGGGGATATGCAAACCATAAACATTTTGAATAATCCCCCTCCTCACCATTCAGAACAACATCCCATCCTTCCCGCCCCCTCTATAAGCAAAACCAAGGGAAACAGCAATAATGCCGCAAAATGCCCCCGCCTTCAAAATCACGCTCCGCACAACCACCATACGCTCCCCTCCTTCATAAGGAACAACCAAAAAACACCGCCCTTAAGAACACAAACAGACTTTGCTCCCATATGAAGCAAAAAGAAAGGTAAATCCACAAATGACGAAAAACACCCAACCCTTTGAGAACCAAAGCGTACTCAAACCCAAGATGCTTCGCGCCCACAAAAACAAACCCCAGAAACAAACCAAGAATAAAGCCTATAATGCAAGTCAAACATC
>NZ_JBHIQI010000006.1:26068-28742 GCF_042196465.1 Bartonella sp. AD13SXNS | reverse complement strand
AAACCCAAAGATGAAACTCAACAGCCTCTCTTTTAAAAACCAAAGCGTACTCAACCCCAAGATGCTTCGCGCCCACAGAAACAAACCAAGAATAAAGCCTATAATGCAAGTCAAACATCTCCTCCGTCAAAACCACAAACAACACGCCCCCATCCTGCGTCCTCCTTCATAAACCAAATCGATGTCCCCTCCCAACACAATACAGCAAACACCGCCTCATCAAGAACACGCCCCACGCTACGCCCCACACGCCGCCCTCCCACATGCACCCAACAAGCTTCAACAACGCAGAAAAACGCCACCCCCTTCAAGAACACACCCCATGGGATAACCCCGCTCCTTCATAACCAAAAACCAAAGAGAATTCTTAAATCCCACACGCCCAACACTCCAGCCACAGCCCCCCTTGCAAACGCTTCAATCCCCTCAAGCCCTAACCTTCAAAAGACAAAACTGCACAAAACCCTAAAACCCCACACTCAATACGCATCTCCTTAAAAACAAAGAGCCTCAATCTACAGTAGTCTATCATCATGAGAGGCTTTTAAATGTATTCGTTTTTTAGAGTACATTTTGTTTAAAATTGTTGCATGCATCAACACATCTTTAAAGACAGTTCAATGGATGTCGAACTTAGAATAAGCACTCAATTGAAAAAAGTATTCATGAAATTTTAATGCACAAAAGACAAAGTTTTATTTTTTGTAATTTGTAAAAAGTATTTTTTATATTGCTATCTTTTTAATTTTCTGCTAGCCATAAAGTAATAGTTTTTTAAATTCGTTTTTTTGATATTTTCTACAACCTAATGTTGGAAATTCTCCTGTTTTTTTGAGTCCTCTGATTGTGACGGAGGACTTTTTTTATGACTGTACTTTTTTATGATTGTATTGTCTTCAATCACTTCCTTATGAGCTTTGTTATATTCCTCCATAAGATTTACCCGAAAAATAGATCATTCTTTTGTCAAATTGACTGGCGTTCCATTCTCAAAGAAAAAAGATTCTTAACTCAATCTGATCTACAAACAGCTTGGATACACTTCACCCTTAGCTTCCATTTCTCTTGGCTTTTATTCAGGGTTTTCCGCTAAACTCAAGGCGCAACAGAAGCTTGCTCTGTCCTAAAGATTCACCACGCCCTTAAAAAAACACTAAAACATATCCAAGCAAGCTTGTCCAAGGAAGCTTGCTTCATATCACCAAACCTCACATGACAGTGTTTTACGACATAACACAATGACTTAACTATTGGATAACTTTCTTTATCGCATAGTCCACAAACAGGTTGATGTATCACGATAATACATTGATTTATAATCACAATATCCCGTTATCCATATTAAAACCCGTTATTCATATAAAATTAAGGGACCCGGATATCATAGGAATTCTCTCATTTTAAATTTATTTCATGTTGCATCAATCAACACCTTGTCTTTTCCACATTACAAACATGAGAGACATATGAAATAAAACACTTCAAAGATAAAGAATCAAAATGCCTCTTATGAAGACGCTCAAAAGCCAAAGGCTATCATCACATGAGGCGCGAATAGTATGATAGTGTGCTGGCTTTCCCCTTATGAGATTTTAAAGAAGGGCTTATCCACTTCACAAGAGATTTCTCCATTATCAGATTCATCAACATCCCCAATCACCAATATCCCCAATCACCAATATCCCCAATCACCAATATCCCCAATCACCAATATCCCCAATCACCAATATCCCCAATCACCAATATCATTGTGATGATAAGATAACATAATGTTTTTAAATAATTACGTAAATGTGCAACACAAATATATTCTATTTAGAACATTCTGTTTTATGTGAGTCGCGTAAACTCCCATTAAAAAACAAAATCCCCCATTAAAAACAAAATCCCTATGAGAAAAAATCTAAAGCGTGAAGATAAAAACATGAGACAAGTGTGATTCCATTCAGATATTGCTCTTTAACCGTCAAACTAAATAAAAATAGATCCGGAAAGTATGTTAATCTTCCTACCTTAAGAGATAAACTAAGAATATAGACAACATCTCTCCTAACATTCCCCTTTTTCTGGCATCGCGTAAGAATCAAAAGTTATATAACTTATTTTATCATATTATAAAGCACTGTTCTTTTAAGGCGGTGTGAAGCAGTTAAAACAATTGAAGTGTTTAGCCAACGCCATTAGCAAAGCTAAAAAAACAAACTGTTGAAAAGCCGTGCATATCTTGTGCAAACACAAAAAAAACAAGAAAAAGGCACAAAAATATCTCAATTATTATAAAAATACTCAGCGTCTTTTACAATTGTATTGACGAATAACCCTTATCACATAATCATCTTAAATATTGAGAATAAAGAATGAATAGCCCTCGCAAATACAGCAACCTATCAATATAAAATATAAAAACAAATCTTTTGGTTATCTCTGTTTCTTATGGAATATGCCTTTCCCTATAGATGCACTCTAGCCTCCAAAGAGTGCATTCAATCCATGGAAAGGATGCACTCTGGCCCTTAAAAAGAGTGCATCCTTCCCCTCAAAGGATACCGCCAAACCCTCAAAGGCAGTATCCAATCTATGAGGATGTACTCTAGCCTTCAAAAAGAGTGCATCCTTCCCCTCAAGGGATACCTCCGACCCTCAAAGGAGGCATCCAATCTATAGAGGATGCACT
>NZ_JBHIQI010000006.1:19334-25968 GCF_042196465.1 Bartonella sp. AD13SXNS | reverse complement strand
CTCAAAGGCAAGTATCCAATCTATGAGGATGCACTCTAGCCCTCAAAAAGAGTGCATCCTTCCCCTCAAGGGATACCGCCAAACCCTCAAAGGCAAGTATCCAATCTATGAGGATGCACTCTAGCCCTCAAAAAGAGTGCATCCTTCCCCTCAAGGGATACCGCCAAACCCTCAAAGGCAAGTATCCAATCTATGAGGATGCACTCTAGCCCTCAAAAAGAGTGCATCCTTCTCTTCAAGGATTTTTCTCAATTTTCATCGTATCTCATTTTTATGAACCCTCATTTTTATGAATCTTTACTCAAAGGAACAAAAAGAAGTTTGCTAGCAACTATTGTATCACCCACCTTATGGGATTCCGCTTCCTTACAGAGCTTTCAAACTTTTTTATGCCTTCATAAAATCGAATCTGAAAGAATTCATTAAGGCAATTAAGGGCAAATTTTGTCAATTTATAGACAAAGTTTATTCTTTTTTGTGATTGTTGTATTTTTACTATAGTTATTTAAATCGAATTTATATATGATACGTATCGATATTTATTTGCCGAAATAAATATAGGAGAAAAACTATGAATATCAGATATTTTTTCATAGCGGGGGCTATTACTAGTGGTTTAGCTCTCGCGATTCAAAATTCTGATCGTATAGTCAATAAACAACCCTCTCCTATTGTTGCACCTTATACTGTTGAGAAAACATATTTACAGTTTTTTAAACCAGTAAGTAACATATCGGATACATTGAATATACTGAGAACAAGTAATAGAACAGCCTCAGAACAAGAATCAATAAACGATATATATGAAAAAGGAAAAAATTTATTGAATGCAATAGCTAGTTTTCTAGGATCACTTATTATATATTTCATACAATTGGTTTCTACTAGAGTATAAGATACAAAAAGTTATTAAAGCAATTAAATACATTTTGTATATATTGTAAACTGAGATAAAAGGCCCTTTTAAAAGGGGCCTTTTTTAGTTTAAGTTTAATTGTATTTTATTTTTATTGACAAAATATTACTGCTTTCAAGAATAATATTTTTTAATCTTCCTCACATCTTAAACGACAAAAGCTCTCCCCCCAGTTCTCACACCCCATACTGCTTTAGTCAATGATGGTCTACAATTCTCGCTGTTTTTCTAGTAAATTCCTCTCTTTTCAAGCAAGTTTCCCTATAGACGACTGCATACACGTCACTTCCAAGCCTCCATGAGGCAGCCCGATCCATTACACAAAACACCGTATATGCAAAAGTTTTACCCCCTTATTATCCGCCCCCAACACGCTCTTTTACCTTCTGCTCACATCATGAAACCACAAAGATTTTTAAACCGCGCCACTTTGTACACGATCATTACAATTTTGCGTCACAATTAGGCTCTTTCTTCAAGCAAATGTTCCTCTTTTCAAGAGAAAGCTTTTTTTATCATACTCTCAATTCTGCTTCTTTTGATTTTTGTGAGATCTGTTCTAATGCTCTATCGCGTTCATTCAGTACGCATTTCAGTTCTTTTTTTACTTTGCAATACAGCCGCGCACGCTTAATAAACAAGTAATAAATGATCCCCATTGTCCCGCATATTAAAACATTTAAGAGCATAAAGACTAGGAAAGAACAGACTATAAATGTTATAAGGCTACTCGTCATTTTGTCCCCCTTCCACATTCAGCATACGGATTGCCTGATCGCGTTGTTGTATCGCTTCTTCCAATTGTTGAAGCGTTTTTCTCAATTTTTTTGTTAATTTTATACCCATAAGCCCGATGATCGGAACAAAGAAGATAAACCCTAACCATATAAGGTTACACAGCAGCAAGATAAAGCCAACCATATCACTCTGCCACCATCCAAAATTTGCGATAGAAAAAGTAGCTTGTAGAAACAAAACAAGCATAAAAACAAAAAGAATTATTTTACATTCTTTAGGATAAAGAGGCAGAGATTCTTTGAAGTTAAGAAAACGCATTTTTGCATCAAGGGTCTCACGCACGAGATTCTGTCTTTTCATCTCTCCCTGATCATTGCGCAATTGTTGTATGGCTTGCTTTTGTTGCCTCGTATTCTTTTTCAATTCTTGGGATAGTTTACAAGACACTCTCAAATGCTTGATCATCAGGTAAGGAAGCCTGATCATGACCATAACCATTAAAATGGTAATGATGATACCCCCTAAAACAGCCAAAAATCCTATAACAAAAGTCACTTTTTCCCCCTATCGCATTGATGTAAAATCACCATTTTTATTCTCTGCTCAAGCAAATGTTTCTAATCTCTTCACTGTTTTTTTCACGCCATAATGAAGGAAACTATGAAGAATTAAAATGACAGGCAATGTGAAAGTACTCAACACCAATATCCACAACAACGGCAGCGCACCAATAAAAAACAATCCAGAAGCAACTTGAGGTGCAACAAGCGCAAATTTTGTAAAAACAGATGCAATAACCAAACTACATACGAAAAACACACTCACAACGCAGACTATAGAAAAGATTATCAAAGTATCTTTTCTTGAAAGTTTCAAAGATTGTTTAAAAGAAAGGGCACTAAACTCTGTTGCAAGCCCCCCGTTCTGTCCTCGCCCCTCTGTCTTATAATGCCACAAACTTTGCACTGTTGCCTTTTTTAATCTCCGTCGCATTCCAAACAACAATATTGTCCGTTTTATCAAAGAATAATAAAGTTCTAAGATAATCTTCACGGTAGAAAACAAAACCATACTCAACGCACAACAAATAAAGATAGCCATCCCTACCATACTCAAGATTACAAAAGCATTTATAAAAAAAGCAGTCACGTGTTTCCCTCTTGTGTTCTGTTGCGAGATTAGTTGTCTTGCTGTTGCTTCTCTGGCAATGTTTCCCACATCAGCATCATTTCCTTCACATCGCGTTTCAATATGGCATTAAAGATAAAAAAGAGTGGAAAGAATCCTAAAAGAACGCCAAAAATGTTCTGCGGCAAGAGACATAAAAAAGCCCAAACGCTATTCCATCCTGCGTCCCGCAAAGACGTGATTATAGGATTGTTTTTAACAGGCTGTCTCCATATCTCCCAAAACATTTTTTGAAGATCTTCTTGTTTCATTTGCGCCATTGCTTGCAACTGTTCTTTAGATATAATGTGAAAAAATTCCAGAGGCTTCATATAGACAGTCGCGACAAAAAGCACCAACAAGAGGATAGCCAAACAACAAATGATGACATACTCTTTCGTTGAGAGAGTCATGCATTTTTTGAAAACAGCCGATTGATCTAACCCTGGCTGTAATGCAGAAGCCATATTTCCCTTATGGGCAGATTGGTGTTGTGATTTATCTTTGATCATATTGATAGTCCCCCACGTCTAAAATGCCCACGCACTCTTTAATAATTAAATAACACGCGACCAGCGCGGCAAATTCGTCTAGCACTCTTTTCACCATAAAACAAGCACTAATAAGACCCTGTAAATCTATTTTTTAATTCTTTATACGTGACACCCTACAATCTCTAAAGGCTTATAAGCACAACCGCCACTGTCTTCCCCTTATCTATCATCACCCACACCTCAAAGGATAATGTTTTACACAACACGACAAGCAAGAATATTCAATCTAAAAAAAACATCTCATGTGGAAAACTGACAAGCCCACCATAAACGACAGCGTTTACCATTGCTTAAAATGAAGTCGAGCCCATAGGATACAAAGGATAAGGATAACGATATTTCTCCCCACCTCTTTAGAGGTTAAAGATTCTAAACCCCACATCCGTTTGTAAACAATCCAATTGTTCTCAGTACACTCCGCCTACTGAGCACTGATGTGCTTCATTTGCATAAGGCTCTACAGACAAGACCTCGCCTAAACATTTTTACTGTTTTATATTAATGGATCGAGCGTTGTATGCCTTATGTGCCGTATATCACCACCTTAAATGACGATATTTACAGCATAAGAGGATAAGATCGAAAAAAGCAAAAAGACAATATTGTAGAAATAAAGTTGTAAAAACAATCATATTTTTTCTCTATTTGATTGAAGCTCAAAAGAATTTTTTCTGCTGTTTCTAAGGATTTCTTCTCATTTTTACATTCTTTTTTAAAATGATAATCCCATAGGAGAAGTAGACCAAAACGATAGAGAAGAATATGACAGAAAATGACCAAATAAAATTTAGCAGGATTAGAGTATAAAGTTATCATGTCTCCTCCCTATCATCCATTATGCCAGCAAACAGATCGTGCAATCACATTGACAAATGCACTATGGGGAAAGTCCATAAAAACAACAAAGCAATAGAGATGCAAAAGATTATTTTATAATCTCACAGCACCATAGACTTTTAAAGGAAGCCTACTAAAATGTACTACAAAATTTGAATAAGATACATACTCTACATTCTCGCAATATACATTTAAGGGATTAATTTATAATAATAATTCATTGTTTTTGCATAATGAATGAGAATCTTGAATATCGTAAGATTATTTCATTTCAAATCTGTTCCATGTTGAAACCAACTTGCAATCACCCCAGATCTTGCAATCACCCCTGATCATGTCTCCCGCACGTTACAAAGAGAAAGAGCCGTATGGAGTGAAACAGGAAAGAAAGAACTAAAAACATCTCTTAATAAACCGTCTCGCATGCCAAGGGCGTATCGCAACAATGGGAGCTGGTGAAATTGTGATGACGCCGGCTTGCTTCTTCACAAACGTAAAGATGGTGGTGTTCAATGGCTTTATAGTATTCAAATTTTATATTATTTCACTGGGAGGTGATATCGTTGTCCCCTTTCACGGGCACTGTCACGAAATGGGCTTCTAAGCCCTAAGACATGCCTCTTTAAAAAGCAACACAAAACAAAGTCAAATAAGCAACCAATTATCCAGCATGAAAAGCCCGTAACAAACAACCTTAAAGTTTTTCAATCCTCATTTGAAAGCTTCTTAATCAAAAAGGACCCATTTTAAAAATTCTTTCTTAACAAAGAAATATCTCACAGCCCCTCGCCTTTATAAAAGCGCCCACATTTATAAAGACCCCTCCTATAAAGGCATCTTCCATTAATCAAAGTAGCTTCTTTCGATAGTGCATCCCACCCTTTAAACAACATCCCCTCGTCTCATGATAAGAATCCTTAAAACAGCAAAACAAAATTTATCCTCTATAAAGGATAATAAAAGAGAACACCAAAACACATTGCTTAACCGTTCATAGGTTATTTTGCGCTAACAAACGATATTTTATTTGAAAATATCGGGCATCTTATGCTATTATAATAGAGTGGGGAAGTTTGTTTTTACAGCTCTCTACCACTCAATAGAAGATAATCGTCTTTTATAGGGGATAAAGATATGCATAACAGGGTGATGTATATCAAACATCTTGCAACAGCGCCCAATAACAAAAGAATGATTGTTCTAAAGATAGAGTTAAAATTTTCTGCAAAGCGCTCGTGAGAAAAGAAAGACGTAATCTCATTCGAAAAAACACCCATTCGAAAAAATGATAGCATAGCCATGGAACATCCTTCTTATTTTTTCATTCACATTTGACAAAAACTCTCTTCAATTTTTCAAGAGAAGATGAGAAGTCTTTAGAAAGCGCATAATCGGCTATGAATGAAAAATAAGACTGATAAGGACAAGATAAAAATGATAAGAAATACCTTTCAACAAAGATGATTTTTTCCTACCACGTTTCTTTTCTTTGCGCTTAAAGAAGCCTTTAGTATCGTTTATTTTTTGATCTGCAACGGCTTATATCCCTACAATATTTGCTTCAAGTGCTTTTTACATCCCTGTCCCCCATCCACAGACAGTTTCTTTTTCATTCAAATGGTAAGTTCATGAAAATACGTAAAAAAGGTGCTAGATCGACAATAACAAGCAAGCGAAAAGAGCCCAATGGACATATTTCACGTGTCCAAAGCCCCAGCAAATCTCCGCCTCAATCTGCGATTGAAATGCGTGCAAAACACTTTGGTTTAAGCCTCGAAGAAGCGAAAAATCCGCTTGTAGGAACCTATATTGGGCGTCTTTGTTTGCTTGGCTATAAAGAGGATTCATCAGGCATTAGTAAAGAGCAATATGACACGGCACAAAGATATCTCCAAATCAGAAACGACTATTTATGTGCAAAAGGTTTACCAAACGGCTATTATGATGGTTTTACGCATAGCGCATCAGATGAGAAAGCAAAAAAGCAATGGATTCAAAAAGCAACAGAACACTATGAAGATATGCAAGAAGCGATTAAAGAAGCACAATATCAGCATCGTCAACACAATTTTCATGCGGCATTACAATATCTCGTTATAGAAGATCAACCACTCTCTCCTCTTGTTGGTTCCTTGCGCATTATTCTTGATGCTCTTCATAAACATTTTGACTGTTCTACCCCAAAGAGCATTCGCTAAAAACACGCATCATAGACGTCCCCCTCACAGAATAAGGATTCTAAAATCCACATCCCTTTGTAAACATGTTTCTTTGTAAAAATGACACGCAAAGGCTGTGTTCTTTTTCAAGAAAAGCAGGGGTGTGAAAGGGATAATTGAGTAAAGAGGGAGCGAATTACGTTGGTGTTAAGGTTGATATCACGCAATAGGCTTTTACGGTGATGTTATCGACAGTCTGCTGT
>NZ_JBHIQI010000006.1:0-19234 GCF_042196465.1 Bartonella sp. AD13SXNS | reverse complement strand
TGTGAAAGGGCTGATTGAGTAAAAAGGGAGCGAATTACGTTGGTGTTAAGGTTGATATCACGCAATAGGCTTTTACGATGATGTTATCGAAAGTCTGCTGTTTTCTGTATATTTGTAAAAGCGTAAAAACGTGGAACTGTAAAGCCCCTCTCTTGGAAGGGAGCACTTGATATCCACAAGGCTTGCCTCTTCATGGGTTTCAAGGATGTAATGTGCACGACAAACAAGTTTAAAAATATCCACCCCGCATAAAAAACACTTAAACGTGTCACAGAAGACTTCTCTTATATTATACCCCTCCTCACTTACGTCACCCTGCCTCAAAAGATACTATTTCAACGGCATGGGCGGGATAAATATTGCCCCTCTTCCGCTCTTAACATTCCCCTATCGCCCCCTGTTGGAACAACCCAACCCCATCATGCAACTTTGCCCCCAAAGTTGCGACAACCCTTAACACTTGAGAAGAGCATGAGTGGCATTTTTAGTTCTTTCTTAGTCCGTTTTATCCAGATAGCTCTCTTTGACTCATAACGGATTGGCAAGTTGCACTTGAGAGTCACTGAGCATCCTATTACATATCATTGACAAAAAAACTTAAAGCGATCCAAACAAACCCAACAATATCCACCCCGCATAAAAAACACTTACACGTGTCACAGAAGACTTGCCTTATATTATACCCCTCCTCACTTACGTCACCCTGCCTCAAAAGATGCTATTTCAACGGCATGGACGGATAAATATTGCCCCTCTTCCGCTCTTAACATTCCCCTATCGCCCCCTGTTGGAACAACCCACCCCCATCATGCAACTTTGCCCCCAAAGTTGCGACAACTCTTAACATTCGAGAGGATTCACGAGGAGCATTTTTAGTTCTTTCTTGGTCCGTTTTATCCAGATAGCTCTTCTTGATTCATAGCAAAAAAGAGACATGGCATGAGATGATTCTCCATAGGTTTTAAATGATAACATCCTACGATAATTGAGGCTATCATTTAACCTGTCATTCCAGATGATAATGATAGATTTATGATTGTAAATCAATATCTTGTTATTAAAAACAACACGCTGCTTTTTTTACAAAATAAAAACATAATACCTTACGCGCAAAAACCGATCTTTATCTCCATGAACAACCATACAAGAAACCACTCTAAGAGTAACCCCTCTCCTAACCACCACCCCCAAAACCAACTACACAAGTCTTTCTCTCATCACACCACCAACACAATGGCAATAACCGTGCCCACCACCACCACCCGTGCCAAAAAGACATCATCAACCATCCATCCCCCACAAACATCGCCATCAACAAGCTTTCACCATCCCCCCTTTTTCACGAGAAAACATGTTCTTTGCCACATAAAAAAAGGGTCAATGAAGACAACATATCTTGCTGCACAACCAATAAATGAGCTTTTTCTGTAGATTTGTTTCCGCGATAAAAAAGGAACAATAATCGTTTTTCTGTTGACAAAATATGAAAAATCGTATTTAATAATGGGTGCGGTGTGGGTTTTTTTGCGTCTAGATTTCATTATCAAATCTTTAGGGTGGTATAAAATATTTATGCTGGGGTAAAAGAGTTGTATTTTTCAACACTATTTCAAAATATATTGTTTGAAAATGTATTTCGTCTTTTTCTGACTATATTTCTTTTGCATCACCAATCAACCAAATGATTTTGAGATATTCAAGCCAAACAGTATGCATAAAACGCTTCCCCAATAAAACACCTATGCAACACATCACAAAAAGGATGAGCAATACACGAACAAAAATAAGATAAATACAGCTGTTTTTGTTGACACATGGCACATTTTTTCCTGCTTTCCACACCTTAAAGGATGAAGATTCCACCCCCATCAATTTGTAAAAAAACAATTGTTCTTAGCAGGGTACACTTGAGAGTCACTTAGCCTCCCATTACATGTCATTGACCAAAAACTTAAAGCGATCCAAACAAACCCAACCATATCCACCCCGCATAAAAAACACTTAAACCAAGAGACTTGCTTTATACCACCCCTGCCTCAAAGAACACTATTTCAACGGCATGGGCGGGATAAATATTTGCCCCTCTTCATGCCCCCAACGTTCCTCTATCACCCCTTGGTTGGAACAACCCACCCCCATCATACACTTTGCCCCCAAAGTTGTGATAACTCTTAACACTTGAAAGGAGCATGAGTGATATTTTTAGTTCGTTCTTGGTCCGTTTTATCCATACAGATCTCCTTGACTCATGACGGATAAAAGACATGGTAGGATAATTTTACAACAGATGATGAATCATATTTCTCTTTAAGAAAAAACTCAAAAGACGCTTCCTAAAAAGAGCTATTCTAAAAATAGGTATTTACACAACAAGCACCTGTTGTAGGGGGGGCATTTTAGTTTTTCACGTAGAGAACTGTTGAAAATAGGCTGTTGTCTTTTCATTGAGATGAGGCATGCAAGAGCAATACACGCAATAAAAGTAACGTAAAATATCAAGATAACGTTGCCAATGCATCCAAACGTCTTACCGTTTTTACAGCTTTTAAAGGAAGAAAAAACACACGGATTTTTGAAATTAAAAAATCTCTCAATTAAGCCTTTTTATGAAGAAGTCGACAATATGCTCTCATCGCCCGCACCTTTCAAGGAACAAAGGCTCTCTCCCAAACATGGCCAGCCAAACATTGTTTAGCCAGAATTGAAGAAAATAATCATTTACTGATTATCAATATGGAGGTTCATAGTATGAAGCCACAAGATTCACCCCTCCCTGATTCATCCCAAACACCCCCAACACCTGAAGGCGCAAGCGCACCAGAGGATGCGCGTGCAGATGCATCACTCGAAAATCTTACTGCAGATTTAGAACGACTACACATAGAAAAAATAAAAAACACCCCTTTTAATCGTGCGGAATTAAAAGGCATTATTGCCGGTTTAGAAAAGCATAATACCGATGGCAGTTGGATCAAAAATTATTATGATATTTTAGATCTGTACATGATGCCAGCCTTGGTCGATCAAGCAAATCGTAAATATCCAGAAATGAATCTCAAACTTACAAGCCCCCCTGACGGCTTTGCCCTTGCACTCAAAGACACTTTCGAGCGCGGTATAACATCTTCCAGATTTATTGTTAATGCGCAAGATAGGGGCATCCATTTTGCGGTTGTCGATCATCAAACCATTGATAATAAAACATCTTTGATCTTTTTTGAACCAACCTTACTGCGTGACACGCTTCCCGCATTACTTGCATTAAGGACGCGACAATCCCTTGAACATTACCAATTTCCGAATATTCATTTTGCCATGGTAGAAATGGATATTCAACGAAGCTCCTCTGAATGTGGGATGTTCAGCTTAAGCCTTGCCAAAAAACTTTATCTTGAATCTCAAAAATTAGAAAGACTGCATAAAGATAATATTAAGGGCATATTATGTGAACCAAACACGCCTTTACCGGCTGAAAAATTAGATCCGTATATTCCACCTCGTTTATACAAACACTTACAAGGAAGAAGACGTCTTAGGGAATATTTACAAGCCAATCCGGATGCTGAACATGAAAAAGTAAACAAAAAAGGTGAAACCCTAACCGAAAGATTTGAGAGAAATTTAGTGACAACAGAGACAAAAACTGTTTCTGTTTCACAACATAGAAAAAGAGCAACGGAATACAAATCTCTGATGCTGTAATGAAGATTTTTTCCATCGCTGTATTCCATATCCATAAAGAATGAAGCGATGCGGCTTTACGGTGAGGAATGGACTTTGTAGGCTTTTCCCTTCGAAAGAGAGAAAGATGCAGACCGCAAGTAACGGAAACTCTTAAAGATAACAGTCAAAACGGTATATTCTATCAAAAGGAACATACTTACAGCTCGTATTTTAAAACCTTGAAGATAGAAAACACTCTCGGACTTTGTTGCATCTCAGAGATGGGTCCGCCCCGTTTTTTTATGTAATTGTTTAAGCCCCAGAATAGGCTCTCACCGCTTTTGCTTTTCTCTCTTTCAAAACATTTTTTAGCCAGAATTGAAGAAAATAACCATTTATCGATTATCAAATTATCAATATGAAAGTTCATAGTATGAAGCCACAAGTTTCACCCCTCCCTCATTCATCCCAAACACAAGAAGGAGCAAGCGCACCCCAAGGAGCCAGCACAAATGAATCTTTAGAAGACCTTATTGCACGTTTAATGCAAAGTTCGGTCCAAACAGAAGAAGAACATGTTGCACCGAATTCAGAAGAATTAAAAGATATTATTACAGGCTTAGAAAGTGATCTTATCACCAGCCGTTGGATTAACTCTTATTATGAAAACACAGATATTAGATTGATGCCTGCTCTCGTAGAAAAAGCAAACAGCAAATATCCAGAAATGAATCTCAAATTAGCTCTTACAGCAGAAGAGTTTTCGCACGCACTAAAAGAAGTCGTTGAGAGCGATGCAAAATCTGCCCGATTTATAGTAAATTCGAAAAACAAAATCCACTTTGCAGTCCTTGACTATCAAAAAGTTGATGACAAAATCTCTTTGATTATGCTTGAACCTACAACCTTTCAGAATATCACGGCTTGCAAACTAGGGATAAAAATCAATCAAACCCTTGAATGTCTTCAACTGCCTCCCTATTCTTTTACCATGGCCGAAATGGATATTCAGCGAAGCTTTTCTGAATGTGGGATGTTCAGCTTAAACCTTGCCAAAAAGCTTCATCTTGAATCTGAAAAATTAGAAAGACTGCACAAGGATAACGTTAAGGGTGTCTTATGTGAACCAAACGCATCTTTATCTCCTGAAAAGTTGGATACATATCTTACAACCTCTTTTTATAAACATGCACAAGGGAGAAGACGTCTTGAACAATATATAAAATCTAATCCGGATGCTGAACATGAAAAAGTCAACAAAAAAGGTGAAACTTTAACCGAGAGATTTGAAAAAAATTTAGAGACAGCAGATGGAAAAGCTGTTTCTGTTTCACAACATAAAAAAAGGATTCATGAATACAAATCTATAATGATGTAATTGAGACTTTTTTCATCGCCACATTCCATAGCCATAAAGACATTTCATATTCATAAAGAATGAAGTGACACTATTTTACGGCAAGGGTTAAATTTTGTCAGCTTTTCCGTTTGAAAGAGAGAAAGACGCACACCGCAAGCAACATAAGCTCTTAAAGACAAACGATAAAACGGTGTTATTTTATAAAAGGAGGTCCTCTTAAAACTATAATCAAAAATCCAAAGCTCTTCTTAGCTATAATCCCTCCTTGAAGAGGCAGAATGCTAGATACATGAAATATTTTATGGTTTTAGAGATTTAAGTGAAAGCATAGGTCTCCTCCTATAGAATTTTTCTAAGAGTATCGCTTTCTCTCAAACGCCTCTACATCAATGCCATGCTCTCAAACCACCGCGAACAGCCGCTCTCTATCCCCACAATCACACACCATCCGTTCTCTCCATCTCTCACTCCTCACAACCACTGCCAACACAACCGCAATCACAACCAATGCCAACACAAATAATTGTACACCTCTCCTAATCCCTGCCGCGCCAACAGTGCCCTTCTAAGAGTTCCACTCACCATACCATACATGTCACCCCTCCAACCTCACCCGTGTCATGCCACCGCTAACACAACCGCCAACACAATGCCCATGACCCCGTGTGCATCACACCAACACCGCGCCCGCGCCAATAAGACGCTATCAACAAACCACCCCATGGGAATGGGTCTCAAAACCAACAACAACGCTCTCCATCCCCACAAACAAACCCTTTCCCCTTGCAAAAATCCTTTCTCACAAGAGAAAAAGAAGTATGGGACACAGAATGTACCTCTATTCGGAAATTTTTATAGCACCCTCCCCCTCACAACCAGCACTTAACCGGAGTCATCATCCTTGCCCCACCACGCTACCCCGCCAACAAAACCGCCAACAAAACCGCCAACACAATGGCAATGCCCTGTGTGCACCACATCAACATCGCCCGCATCAATAAGATGCTATCAACAAACCACCCCATAGGAATGGATCTCAAAACCAACAACAACGCTCTCCATCCCCACAAACAAACCCTTTCCCCTTGCAAAAATCCTTTCTCACAAGAGAAAAAGAAGTATGGGACACAGAATGTACCTCTATTCGGAAATTTTTATAGCACCCTCCCCCTCACAACCAGCACTTAACCGGAGTCATCATCCTTGCCCCACCACACCACCCCGCCAACAAAACCGCCAACACAATGGCAATGCCCTGTGTGCACCACATCAACATCGCCCGCACCAACAAGACGCTATCAACAAACCACCCCATAGGAATGGATCTCAAAACCAACAACAACGCTCTCCCAACGGAAAATATGACCACATCCAACCATGCCCCACCCCTAGGATTACACGGATAACATTTTGATTTAATTAATTTTTCGTCTCTTCTATTTTTGAAGAGCAAAAAAATCATTTTTAATATGTCAACCAGCCTCACATCAAAGTGAGGCTTTATTTTATGGAGAAGCAAATGAGAAAAATATCATCCGCAGGGCTTGCACTCATTAAACAATGGGAAGGATTGCGTTTAAATGCCTATAAAGATTCCATCGGGGTATGGACAATTGGCTATGGACATACCAGCACTTCTGGCAAACCGTTTGTTCACAAGGGCATGACCATCACTGAAAAACAAGCAGAAGAACTTCTTTGCCAAGACTTAAGACAATTTGAAAATACCGTTGAAAAAAATGTGACGGTTTCCTTAACGAATGAACAATTCGCCGCGCTCGTATCGTTTTGCTATAATGTAGGAACAGCTGCTTTTTGCAACTCGACCCTTCTAAAAAAGCTCAATAATGGCGAATATGAAGCCATCCCTGCTGAATTACAAAAATGGACCAAAGCAGGTGGAAAACGCCTTCACGGTCTTGTACACCGTCGTGCAGCAGAAGCAGGCTTATGGGCAAAAGGGGCTTATGTTTCTCCCAACTACCAAACCGTAGAAACGCAAGCACCAATGGGATTTTTCAAAGCAGAAGCGCTTACACCGATTATTGGTTCTTTTTCTGGACTTGGAGGCTTATTGGCAGGCAATGGACCCATCCAATGGGCATTGGCAACCATTATGGTTTTAGCCGCCTGTGTTGGCATTTTCTTTGTGGCAAAACGGTTTCGGGAGCAACGTTTATGATGTGGTGGATGAAAAAAAATCTGATGATAACAGGAGCGGCTCTGACCGCTTTTTTTATCGCTTTTGCAAAAATTTTCACTCTTGGCAAAAAGATTGAACAACAAAAGCAAACAGAAAAAACCTTAAAGGCGGCAACAACACGGTTGGAGATGGAAAATGAAATTAATCAAAAAAGTGATGCTGATGTACGCGCTGCTCTTTCTCACTGGTTGCGCGATAAAAACAATCAATGAGCCTTCTTCTTGCGTTGGTTGGATGCCCATTTATTTAGACAACAAAGACCTCAATATCATCAGCTCAAATCTGGCAAGAGATATTTTAAAGCATAACAAACAAGGGGAAGGCTTGTGTGGGTGGAAACATGGCTAGAAAAAAAACAGAAAAGCAAATGGAGCTTACAGAAAAGGAAAAAGAAATGCTACAAGAAATCATCATGACTTATAAAAGTATAAAAATGATGTCACGCTATACGAAGTGGATTATCTTTATCATTTTTTTATTAGCGCTTGATTTTTCACGTATCATAGATGCATTGACAAGTATTTTTACACAAAAATCGAATATTCAGCTCTAAAATAAAAAATAAAAGGTGAGACGTGCTAACTCTTACTATAAAAAGCCATCGGTTCATAATTTTTTTTAAACAGAGAGCTTTTATTGATGATTTTTCACGTCTCACGAAAAATTTTCACACTCTTCACAAACACCATTACGAAATGAATTTAAGTGCATTAAAAAGATTTCTTTAATAAGCGCATAAGTAAGCAACGGAATGGTATTGTCTACCATAAAGCCCCATTTTTACACTTGTAAAGAAGCAAGCTGGCACCATTATACATTTACCCCCCCAATATTAGCAACAAGCCTTAGAAAAGAGTCATTTCGCTCTCATAGTGCTTTTCATAATGGCGTTTGTAAATGGTATAAAGATAAAGTTCCTATGAATCATATAAAACTATAGGGCACCATCATCTTTTACGCTTGCGAAAAAGCACGCTGGCATTATCATATTTTTCCAGCCTACAATGTTGTGATAACCCTGTTTAATAAACACCTTAACTATTTGAGAATATTCATGAAAAGCATTTTTATTTTCTTTAAGGATTTTACTCTCTCTCTCTACTTGTAAGATACGAAGAAATGATTGTGATTGTTTCAAAATGAGAGAGAGATTTAAAATGAAAAAATCCTCTGCTATGAAGCTTTCTTATTCAACGTATAAAACAATGAATGATTATTCTAAAAAAGCGTTTCTCCATTAAAAAATGTGAAGCAGCACTGATTGTTGTTATTATCTGCAAGAATGAATGCTTTTGAAAAGCCATATTACATTGATTGGTGATCATAATGGAGCGTTATTCAACTTGAATTAGACCCCTGAATACCATAGGATTCTCTTATTTCCAAACCTATTCCATGTTGAAAGAACCAAACCCATGTTGCTTGCACATTACAAGCAGAGCGAGAGCAGAGTCAAAAACTGTATAAGAAAGAAAACAAAAATGCCTCTCATGAAGCGTTTCAAATAGTCAAGGTTTTTATAAACAGGGTTATCACAACATTGAAGGCTAGAAAAGTGTGATAATGCCTGCTTGCTTTTTCGCAAGCGTAAAAGATGATGGTGCCCTATAGTTTTATATGATTCATAGGAACTTTATCTTTATACCATTTACAAACGCCATTATGAAAAGCACTGTGAGAGCGAGATGACTCTTAAAAAAACACGTGAATATGCAAGACCAGTCTATCGGGAGTATTTTGTTGTACATAAGAGGCGTCCCCCCATGAAAGAACGCAAAAAATAAAAGCATAAAGCAATGTATAATTTTCATTATTTAAAAAATATTACCATAGATCCTTTCGAAAGGTATAAAGCAGAAAGATGATGGCGAGTGATTTACACCTTTACATTCTTTCTCAGTGAAACTGTCTTCCTATTTCAGAAATTGCCCAAACAGAAAGAAGCAAGACGCTCTCTCCCATCGAGTGTATAACAGCTGGAAATGTTCGTAGGGCTCTTACCCCTCTCAATTTTTTCTCAAACATGCTGCTGCATTGGAATTTGATGTTGATTGACAAGCAGCAGAAAAAGCACGCATGCTCTTAGAAAAACAACGCCATCAAGTTAAAAATATAACAGCTATGGATGAGAGAGATGCGTTGACTTTTTAACATAACAAAAAAGACTGAGATGGGCATGCTGTAAAACAACAACCATAACACAATTGGCTTTGCGTTTGCTTCGCCTTGATAGTGTCCAATCCTTTGTGCCCAATTTTATTAATAATAGTTATTAATAAAATCACAAAATTAAAATAACCACTTAAAATTATTTTGTATATTAATCATCATGAGTAAAATAAAACGTATCGTATGGCTTGGATCTTCACTCAAAGATATAAAAAGTCTGCCTAGTCTTATTCAACAAAGGATTGGTTATGCTCTTTATCTTTCTCAGGGAGGAGATAAAGGAGAAAATGTTAAGGTTCTCAAGGGGGGTGGATCTGCCAATATCCTAGAAATTATTGAACACGATATCAAAGGAACTTATCGCGCTGTTTATACGGTACAATATAAAAATCTCTTTATGTGTTGCATTGTTTTCAGAAAAAATCGACCCATGGCATTGCAACACCAAAACCAGACATTAATCTGATTAAAGAACGTCTCAAGTAAGCAGAACAATTAGAAGGGAATGAAAATGATCAATGTTTTTCAGGGTAGTTCCAATGTTTATGCGGATCTTGGTGTTTCAGATTCCAGAGAGATGCTTATCAAAGCACAACTTGCTCATAAGATTAGTCAAATTCTGAAAGAAAAGAACTTAACACAAAAACAGGCTAATCAACTTTTGAAAATGACTCAACCAAAACCGTCTAAACTTTTAAGTGGAGAATTTAGAGGAATGAGTGAAATGAAAATGCTTGAGTGTTTGGCAAAATTGGGAAACGATATCAAGATTACTGTTAATCCGAAAGAAGTTAAAACGCTTGAAGGATATTTTGAAGTTGTTTTTGCTTCTTAAAATTCTTTATGATTTGCTTTTTATGGTCTATTCATACAGGGAAATCTTATATAAAAGTGGTCAAATAAATCACGTATAAAAGTGTGGATTTATATCAAATAATTCCACTCAAACTATTGGTTTTATTAGTTTTCGTGTAATAATATATCTTCTTGTTCGTAATAATTTCTTTTTTCGGCTACCTGTCGTGGTTTCCTTGGCTGGAAAATTACATGCCACAATATATGCAACAAACAAGTTTGATATCTGTCAACATGGATTTTTCCCCAGTTTACGAGACTAACTTGCCGAATAAAAGATGAAAGAAAGGCGAAAAATTGATTTTTCTCTTTAAGCTTCTCAAATGAAACTATCTCTCTATTTTAAGAGATGACCCAATGTTACGACAGCTCTTTCCACTTAAAGCCCTTGCCACTTAAAACGGTTCATAAGAGCCATTTTATCCTTTCTTATACAAATCTTATTCCTCCACTCATCCGGCTTTTGACGTGCAAGAGATATGGTTTTGATTGATTCAACATGGAATAAGATTTGAAATGAGAGAATTTTACGATATTCGGATCTCTCATTCAAATTGAATAACACTATATTATTATAAATCAAAGTATTACCCAAACAAAAAGACACATATTTCAGGGTGCAAAAAACATTTAACAGAGCAAACACTTAAATTTTGTTTTCATGCAAAAGCTTGAAATACCAGCATCTTATTCATAAAAAAAACAACAAGCCCGACCATGCTTTTTCCAACACTCTCTTTCCAACGCCCTCTCTTTCCAACACTCTCTTTCCAACACTCTCTTTCCAACGCCCTCTCTTTCCAACGCCCTCTCTTTCCAACGCTCCATGGGGACTGACTCTTAAATGATTACGCTGGTTCATAAAAACCATAGTGACCTCCCCCTTATGAAGCACAAACACAGAACTTTTTAATGGTAAATGCGTAAGCTTGAAATGAAAAAAGAAAACCGTATGAGAAGAAAGTTATTATCAATCAAAGCATTGTATTTTTATCCGCAAAATATCTTCAAAGCCAATCCCTCCACGATAAAAATATTTCATAAATGCGAGAAAAGAGCCAAGAACCAAGCGTGAAATCTATTCAGACACACGATAAATCAAACCGTGGAAAAGAGAATAATCCTCTAAGATAAAGGAACTGTCAAAAAAGCAAAAACTCATATGAAATATAAAGAAATATACAAAAAACGGGCCCAGAAGGCCCGTTTCTTTATAACCTCTATAAAAGGGCTTAGAAATCCATTCCGCCCATTCCACCCATTCCGCCACCAGGCATTGGAGGCATTGGAGTATCTTTCTTTGGAACTTCAGCAACCATTGCTTCTGTTGTGATCAGAAGGCTAGCAATTGAAGCCGCATTCTGAAGAGCAGAACGCACAACTTTCACAGGATCAACGATTCCCAAAGCAATTAAATCACCAAATTCACCGGTTGCGGTATTGTAACCATAAGTATCCGCATTGTTTTCCAGCACTTTGCCCACAATAATAGCGGCTTCTTCACCGGCATTGGTTGCGATTTGGCGCGCTGGTGCCTGTAGTGCACGACGAACAATATTAATACCCGCTTCTTGGTCAGGATTACTTCCCTTAATGGTCAACGCACTTGCTGCACGCAACAATGCGGTACCACCACCAGCAACAATACCTTCTTCAACAGCAGCACGTGTTGCATTCAAAGCATCATCAACACGGTCTTTCTTTTCTTTCACTTCAACTTCTGTTGCACCACCCACACGGATAACAGCAACACCACCAGCGAGTTTAGCAAGTCTTTCTTGCAATTTCTCACGGTCATAGTCAGAAGTTGTTTCTTCGATCTGAGCCTTGATTTGATTAACGCGAGCAGTAATTTCGCTCTTTTGTCCAGCACCATCAATAATAGTGGTATTTTCTTTAGAAATATTCACTTTCTTTGCACGTCCAAGCATATCCAAAGTGACATTCTCAAGTTTAATGCCCACATCTTCAGAAATAACCTGTCCGGATGTCAAGATTGCGATATCTTCAAGCATGGCTTTACGGCGATCACCAAATCCAGGAGCTTTTACAGCAGCAATTTTCAAACCACCACGCAGCTTGTTGACCACGAGCGTTGCCAAAGCTTCACCTTCCACATCTTCAGCAATGATAAGAAGTGGTTTTCCAGACTGAACAACCGCTTCCAAAACAGGAAGTAAGGATTGCAAATTAGACAATTTCTTTTCGTGAATGAGAATGTAAGGATCATCGAGATCAGCGACCATTTTCTCAGCATTTGTGACAAAATAAGGGGAAAGATACCCACGGTCAAATTGCATTCCTTCAACGACTTCTAATTCCGTTTCAGCGGTTTTAGCTTCTTCCACGGTAATGACGCCTTCATTGCCAACTTTTTCCATAGCATCAGCGATCATTTTACCGATTTCAGCAGCACCATTAGCGGAAATTGTTCCCACTTGTGCAATTTCTGCTGACGTTTGGATTTTTTTAGCTTTTTTGAAGAGGTTTGCCACCACTTCTTCAACAGCAGCATCAATTCCACGCTTCAAATCCATTGGATTCATGCCGGCAGCAACAGCTTTAACACCTTCTTGCACAATAGCTTGTCCCAAAACAGTTGCTGTTGTTGTTCCATCACCCGCAACATCATTGGTTTTAGAAGCAACTTCGCGCAACATTTGTGCACCCATATTCTCGAACTTATCTTCCAGTTCGATTTCTTTTGCAACGGATACACCATCTTTTGTGATGCGAGGCGCACCAAATGATTTATCAATCACCACATTGCGACCTTTAGGGCCGAGTGTCACCTTCACAGCATTAGCAAGAATGTCGACACCGCGCAACAAACGCTCACGCGCATCACGGCCAAATTTGACTTCTTTAGCAGCCATTTAATTTCTCCTTGGAGTTTTTTTCAAAATAGTACACAATGAAAAATTAAGTGCTTCAATTAGCCCATAATTCCCATAATGTCAGATTCTTTCATGATGAGGAGGTCTTCCCCATTAATCTTGACTTCAGTTCCAGACCATTTTCCAAATAAAATACGGTCTCCTGTTTTTACTTCCAAAGGCACACGCTTTCCGTTATCATCCAGAGCGCCATTGCCAACAGCAATCACTTCGCCTTCTTGAGGTTTTTCTTTCGCTGTATCAGGGATAATGATCCCACCAGCCGTTTTATTTTCAGATTCAACCCGACGGACAACGACACGGTCGTGAAGTGGGCGGAATTGTATATTAGCCATGTTTTAAATCCTTAAAACTGAACATAATTGGATTAATCTTAAAATTCTTGCTAGCACTCTCTTCATGTGAGTGCTAACACTATCTAAGATATAAAATCGGTATTTCTCAATGTCAAGAATAACCATAAAAAAATAGTCATAAAAAATTTCTCTCAAAGAAGATTCAAAGTCTTGCCTCTTATTCCACTTTCGCGTTATTTAGCTCCTTTAAGAACCCGTGAACAAAAAAGGATCTTATCATGGTTGAAACACGTCAGGAAACGGATAGCTTTGGAACGATTTCGGTACGTCAAGATCGTTATTGGGGCGCACAAACTGAACGTTCTCTGCATAATTTTAATATTGGCAGTGAAAAGCAGCCTCTTACCATTATTTACGCCTTAAGCCTTGTAAAAAAAGCCGCTGCACTTGTAAATATGGACAAAGGCAAACTTTCCCCAAAGATTGGAAAAGCCATTGTCACTGCCGCAGATGAAGTTCTCTCTGGCGCATTCGACACGCATTTTCCTCTTTCTGTTTGGCAAACAGGCTCAGGGACACAAAGCAATATGAATGTTAACGAAGTTATTGCCAACCATGCCAGCATGCTTTTGGGTGGCAAACTGGGAAGCAAAAAGCCTGTTCATCCCAATGACCATGTCAATATGAGTCAATCATCGAATGATTCCTTTCCCACAGCACTTCACATTGCCACCACGCTGCAAACGCGCCAACATCTTTTTCCCATTCTTGAAGCGCTGATTACCACTTTAAGAAAGAAAGAAGAAGAATTTGCCGACATCATCAAAATCGGAAGAACCCATACGCAAGATGCAACCCCCTTAACCCTTGCACAAGAATTTTCAGGCTATCGCGTAGCACTAGAAGCCAATCTTCAGCGTATTGAAACCGCTCTTACCGATGTTCAAATGCTCGCCCAAGGAGGGACGGCTGTCGGAACAGGGCTCAATGCCCCCAAAGGTTTCGACGTCGCCTTTGCCGAAACAATTAGCTCCCTCACAGGGATCCCTTTTAAGACGGCACACAATAAATTTGAAGCTCTCGCCCATCATGGGGCGCTTGCCCATTTCCACGGAAGTCTGAATGCATTAGCCGCAGATCTCTTTAAAATTGCCAATGACATTCGGTTTTTAGGCTCTGGTCCACGCTCTGGTTTAGGCGAACTAAACTTGCCTGAAAATGAACCCGGCTCTTCTATTATGCCAGGCAAAGTTAACCCCACCCAGTGTGAAGCCATGACAATGGTTTCTTGCCAAGTCTTTGGGAATCATACCAGCGTAACATTTGCCGCCAGCCAAGGACATTTTGAACTCAACGTTTATAAACCTGTCATTGGCTATAACGTTTTACAATCGATTACACTTCTTGGTGATTGCATGCGCTCTTTTGATCTACATTGCATTCAAGGATTACGGGCCAATCGCATTCATATTCACTCTCTCATGGAGCGCTCTCTCATGTTAGTCACAGCTCTTGCACCAGAAATTGGCTATGAAAAAGCTGCTGAGATTGCCAAAGCAGCGCATAAAAATGATACAACTTTGCGCACAGAAGCACTAAAAGCTGGTGTTTCTGGTGATGATTATGATCGGCTGGTTGATCCTAAAAAAATGATTGCGCCCCAATAAAGAGGGCGCATGCTTTTGTTATTGCTTGTCAATCAACATCCAAACTTACTGCAGCAGCAAGATTAAAGTGGTTTGAAAGCTTTCTCTGCTGTTGCAGCTTACATGCCAAAGAGGATGAGTGTATTGCATATCCCTTTTTGGATCATCTCTATAATGGAAATACAGCCTCATTTGCAGAGAATATAAAGCCGTAAGGTAAAACCAATCTCCAGCTTTGCATCCTTTAATGTAGCTTTGAAACAAAGATTAAAGTGGTTTGAGGGTTTTCTCTACTGTTGCAGCTTATATACCAAAGAGGATGAGTGTATTGCATATCCCTTTTTGGATCATCTCTGTAATGGAAATACAGCCTCATTTGCAAAGAATGTAAAGCCGTAAGGTAAAACCAATCTCCAGCTTTGCATCCTTTAATGCAGCTTTGAAACAACGATTAAAGTGGTTTGAGGGTTTTCTCTACTGTTGCAGCTTATATACCAAAGAGGATGAGTGTATTGCATATCCCTTTTTGGATCATCTCTATAATGGAAATACAGCCTCATTTGCAGAGAATATAAAGCCGTAAGGTAAAACCAATCTCCAGCTTTGCATCCTTTAATGTAGCTTTGAAACAAAGATTAAAGTGGTTTGAGGGTTTTCTCTACTGTTGCAGCTTATATACCAAAGAGGATGAGTGTATTGCATATCCCTTTTTGGATCATCTCTGTAATGGAAATACAGCCTCATTTGCAAAGAATGTAAAGCCGTAAGGTAAAACCAATCTCCAGCTTTGCATCCTTTAATTTAGCCTTACAACTTTCAAAAACGTCAAGAGCAATATCTTTTAACGAATAGAGAGGACGCATTGCCTCACGCTTTTATTTTTCACGTTCTTTAATGGAATCACGTCCTTCATGTAAAATAGAACACCCCAAATCAAATATACTTGCGTAGCTAATTTACACGTTTTTTAAAGAAACATATCTCTTGTTCTCAAGCCCATTTCGCGACAGTGTCCGTAAATGATATAGCCTAAACGCCATTGAACGCCCCCATCTTTACGCTTAGAGCAAACCAGCACCATCAACACAACTTCTACCAACGTCCACGATTGCGTGACACCTCTTGGTATTGGAGACAAGTTCATGGGGGGCTTTTGTCCTTGTCTTATACAGTTTCACTCCACACAGGGCTCTCCCCGCTTGTAACGTGCAAGAGACATGGATTTTGTTTGATACAACAAGCAACAAACTTGAAACGAGAAAACCTTAAGATGTTTAAGGGTCCCATTCACGTTGAAGAGCACTAAATTATCCACTTATAAATCAGTCTATTCTCCCCAAAAGCCCCTATAAAGAAGATGAAAACTTCTTAAGCCTTTCTGTTAAAAAATCGGGATGCAAACACCCCGATTATGATGACTCTACAACATTCATTTTAGGGTCTCATTAGACTCTCATCGCCGTTGCGACTCTTGCCCACGATTGCGTGAAATCCCTTGGTATTGGAGTCATGAGGGGATTTTGTCCTTGTTTTATACAGTTTCACTCCACACAGGACTCTCCCCGCTTGTAACGTGCAAGAGACATAGATTTTGTTTGATGCAACAAGCAACAAACGCGAAAATCTTAAGGCGGTCAAGGTTCTCATACACATTGAAGAGCACTCAATTATCATTGATAAATCAGGATATTGCCAAAAGAAGAACAACTCTTTGAACAGAACTTAATGCACCAAACGGTTTTAACATTGCCTTTGCCGAAACAATCCGCCTACTCTCGGAGGTCTCCTTTAAGACTACTCGCAATAAATTTAAAGCCCCTCCCCCAACATGGAAGCCCTCACGCCTCATGGGAGTCCCACTCCTCATGGAGCTCTCACCCATTTCCACAAAAGCCTGAATAGATGTGCACTAATCTCTTTAAAGCTACCCATGACATTCGGTTTTAGGCTCTGATCCACATTCTAGCTTAGGCAAACAAGAAGGGAGATAATTTATCGTTTTACATGGTGCATAAGAAGCCTGATGATCTTAAGATTCTCCCACTTCTCCCCTTTTTATTCTTGGTATTGCCCCTTACTTGTTCTTCCTATTGTATTGAATCAATCAAGATTATTCGCCAAAATTATTCGCTTGAGCGTCATAAGCGAGAGCGTCATATAAATAAAAACGATTGAAAAAAATAACGTCACGCATTTCTCAAACACCAAGAGCTATCGCAATATTGGAAACTGGCAAAGAATATAACAGCGCTAACATGCATTTTTAATATCACCCATAATGGATATTGCGTCTATCGAATAAATAATAAAAAGTATTTTTATATATAAAATAATGGTTTTTATAACAAACTAAAACATTATTTGCTATAGCATAATGTTTTCTAAAACATAGAGTACAATGAAGGACTATATTAAAAAGCTTGCAAATCAACGCTTCCATAATGAAAACCGCATGAAAAACAAGTTAAAAAAACTTTCAAAGTTACGTAGGCATAAATTTTTAGAGGATTTTATTTTTCATAATGATATTAACTATAGATTTTTTTAACCAATTAATATACAATGTGTTTTGATTTAAAACAAATTGGGGACGTTTTTATGAATACAAAATGTTTAATTACGCTGTCTATTTTCGCTTTCATTACCGCTTCAACAGCGCAAGCAGCAGATACGGTAATCTTTAAGCAACCAAAATCGAATGTTTCATCGTCAAACGTTTTATCGCCACGTATCTCACCGGTTACTGTCTCTGCGCCTTTTTCTTGGTCTGGTTTTTATTTAGGAGGACAAATTGGATATTTTTCCAGTCAAAACACTCTAAATTACGCACAAGAATCCAGAGAGGGGAAATGGGCTTGGGTTGATAGAGGCTTATCTCCCAAACCATCAGGATTGAGAGCAGGTTTGTATGCAGGCTCTAATATTGATCTGGGAAATAACCTTATTTTCAGTTTTGATACGGACATGGTCTGGTCTGGGAGAAAAGACACCCAAACAGGCAATGAAAAGAGAATTCTAGATGAATTAGACACGATTAACGTTGCCTTTAAAAAAGCTGGGATTCCTATTATAAAACCTGCAGCCCAAGATGAAACGATACCCAACTATGGTGACATTGTTGTAAGCAGTGTAACATTGAAAGAAAAATGGGCTGGCGCCGCACGCGCGCGTATTGGTTTTGCTTCCCATCGTCTTATGCCTTATATTGCAGGGGGTATCGCCTACACACAGATGCAATATATCATGTCACTGTTAACAAAATCGCAAGAAGATTCGACAGTATTTGCTTCTGGCAATGTATTAGATGAGACAAAAATCATGGTTGGTTACACTATTGGTGGTGGTTTTGATCTTGCAATGACAGATAACATCGTCATGCGTACAGAATATCGCTATTCAGATTTTTTTAAACAGAAATTTGCCGACGATAAACTTAAAATCGCCTCAAAAACACATGATTTTCGCCTTGGCATTGCTTATAAATTCTAATATCTTGTAAAAATTGAACTGTTAAAAAACCCTGTTAAAAACAGGGTTTTTTTATAGCGCCTTTTCCCTTAGAAAGACGAAGATTTTTGAAACCAGTGCTAAACTTCAAACAAATGGTTACGAAACAATCCAACTTTTCTTAAAGCAAGCTCCCATCCTTTGAACCTTTCATGGTATGCATTTGGAATATAATAGCTACAACACATTGGTTTATAAAAATAATTTAGAATCATTCACCTTGAATGGGAGTCCCGAATAACGTAAGATTCTCTTATTTCAAATCTATTCTTGTTCACTCAAACAAAATCATGTCGCGTACACGTTATAATCGGGGAGAGCCTGTATGGAGTGAATGTGTACAAGAAAGAATTTAAAGAGCCTCTCATGAACCATCTCAAGGACCAAGAGCTATAAAGAAACCTAAAGTGCTAAGAGCCTGTTGCAATACCCACGAGCGAGCACAAAGTGTGTGATAGTGCCGGCTTGCTTCTTCTTAAAGCTTTTATACACTTCACGAGTGTTTTAACATCTTACAATTGGGCGCCATCGTAAAATGAATGAGAGCACTTATAAGAGATATTTCTTTATAATAAAAAGCCCCCTTTTTATCTATATAGATAATTGATTTGATTTATATTTTTGTAAAGTTAGGGACG